>NZ_MWJN01000041.1:0-70318 GCF_002027145.1 Microbispora sp. GKU 823
GCCTCGCCGGAAGCGCCCGTCCAGGCGCGGCCGGGCACCGGCGGGGCGGTCGTCGCGGCGAGCGCCGCGGGCAGGAACCCCCATTTGTCGCCCGCGTCCCACACCGTGCCGTACATCTCGTGGACCAGGTCATCGAGGTCGTCCCCCGGCCCGGCGCACCGGCGGGCCCGGCTCATCGCGGCGGTGCGCTCCAGCCGGGCGTGCACGACGCGGCCGTCCTCGCGCTCGTCAAGCGCGAGCGAGACGATCCCGAGCCGCTGCCGGTCGGCGTGCTTGATCACCGAGCCGATGGTGCCGCGCGACGGCACCCACCCCGGCGGGCAGTGGAAGCGGAACGGCACGGGGAAGCAGTCGTCCGGCACGGCCTCGCGGAACCGCACGCGCGGCTCGCCCTGATAGCAGGCGAGCACCAGGCGCAGGTCGAGCGAGGGGTCGCGAGCGGGTCGCGGCCGCCCGCCGCCGAGCCGTCCCCAGGGCCCGACGACCTCACCCGCACGTCGGCAGCCGTCCGGCGAGCACGGCGTCGACGGTCGCCCTGACCTCCTCGAACGACGCGTCCCCCACCTCGACCACGACATCGACGTACGGCACGAGGTAGGTGCGGTGGGGGTGCCTGCGCAGCCAGCGGAAGCTCGGGACGCGCTCGGCGAGGTGGGGCCAGTTGTGCCGCTTCACGTCGGGCTCGCGGCGCATGACCGTGGACCGGCCGAGGTGCCAGCACCGGCTGCGGCGGTCGGGCACGAACACCGCTCCCGCCTGGGCCAGCCGGTAGCCGAGCTCGGTGTCCTCGCCGAGCACCAGCGAGGCGTCCAGCCCCCCGGCGGCGCGCAGCAGGCGGGCCGGCAGCGACGCGGTGGCCCCGACCATGACGGAGAACGCGCCGAAACCGGCCGTCCGCAGGTCGTCGGTCTGGTCCCAGCGGCGCTCGGTCCACTGCGGCGTGGCGTCCTCCTCGGCGAAGAGCTTGTGTACCGCACCCGCCTCGACGGCCGCGAGCACCTCGCTCGCCGGCACCTCGTCGAGGCCGGGCACGAACCGCAGGTGCCCGAGCACGACCAGGTAGTCGGCCAGGTGGTGCCAGCGCATCTGGGCCTCCACGTGCTCGGGGAACACCACGAGGTCGGCATCCAGGTAGAGGATCACCTCACCCTCCGCCGCCTCGGCCCCCGCCGCGCAGGCGCTCGCCCTCCCCCACGCACCGCCGCGCGGGCGGACCACCCGCAGCCGCTCCGGGAGCGGCCCCGCCGACGACTCGGGCGGCGGCTCCATGGGCCGCTCGCCGTCGTCCACCACCACGACCTCCATGAGATGGGCCGGGTAGGTCTGCCGGGCCAGGCCGGCCAGCGTCAGCGGCAGCGTGCGCTCCGCGCGGTAGGCGGGGATCACCACGCTCACCGTGAGCGTGGGGGTCCACTCCCCCGGCGCGGGCGGCTCTCCGAGCACCCCGTAGTCGTTGAGCGGGATGCGCGCAGCCCCCGTCACGTCCTCACCTCCGCCCGCCATCGGGCACCGTCCTCCATCAGTTCGTTGAAGACCAGCCCGCGCCACTGCTCCTGATAGGAAGCGAGGAACGACTGCACGGGCTGGCGCCAGGTGTGGCCGTACGCGCTGCGGCGGCGCAGCACGTAGCCGAGGCCGTGTGTGCGGTAGATCCGGCCGCCGACGGCCTCCACCGCCTGCAGCAGCTGGCCGTCCACGGTCCGCGCCAGGGGCCGGAAGCCGCCGGCCGCCTCGAACGCCGCCCGGGTGACCAGCATCGTGCCGCCGGCCACCAGCGGCGCGAACCGCTCGGTGCCGATGCACCTCCTGATCGTCACGTCGAGCGGCTCCAGGTAGACGAACTCCGCGGCCGACCCGACGAGGTCGGCGCCGCTGTAGCGCCGGGCGAGCAGGAGGTCGGCGAGGTGGTCGGGCCCATACCAGTCGTCGTCGTCCACCTTGGCGAGGTACGACCCGGAGGCGACGGCCGCCATGCGGTTCAGGACCTCCCCGAACGGCGTCGCGGCGGAGGCCTCGATCACGGTGACCGGCAGCCGCGTGCGGGGGATGGCCGCCTCCCGCGCGGTGAAGCCGTGGAGGCCCACGATCAGCTCGGCGGTCACGCCGCGCTGGCGCTCCATCTGCTCGACCGCGAACGGCACCATCTCCGGGCGGCGCGTGCACAGCAGGATCGAGACCCTCGGGTGCGGCGGCACCGGCAGGCCGGCGGCCAGGGCCAGGCCCCGCCAGCGGGCGGCGGCCCCGTGCTCGCGCAGCGCGGCCCTGCGCAGCCGGATGCTCAGCTCCTCACGGCGCAGGTCGGACGCGAGCGCCTCGCCGGTCACGGCGGCCAGCGCGGCGGCGAGGCCAGGACCCAGCGCCCGGTCGCGGGCGGGGTCGGGCGCGGCGAGCACCGGGATCCCGGCGGCCGAGAAGGCGGCCACGACGCGGGCGACCTCACTCGCCCGCCCCGCTCTGCCTGTGGGTCGAGCGCGGGCACCTCGATCCCGCGCACGTCCCGCAGCCGGGCGACGTCCACGTCCGTGACCCGCCCGCAAGCCGGGAGCCGTACGAGCCTGTCGCCGCCGAGGGTGACGACGAACCAGTCCCGGTGCGCGGCGAGCGCCGCCAGCCCCTGCGCGGGATGCTGGCGGAATCCGATGGGGTTGACCACGGCCTCGTCGAGCGGCGGCAGCAGGCCGTCCGCACCCGCGCCGTCCACCTCCACTCGCCGCAGTGGCAGGTCGCAGCCGGGGGGCGTCGCGGCGGTCCGGCATGGGGCCCGCCGGGCGGCGACAGCGTCACGTTGGGGTCGCCGGGCCGCCAGTCGGCCGTGCCGCCGCCCTCGATCCCCGCGACGGGAGTGGTCGCCGCGCATCCGCCGAACAGGCCGTTCGCGACGTGGGCCACGACGTCGCCGGCCGGCACCGGCTCGGTGAAGGCGGCGTCCAGGTGCCAGCCGCGGCCCCGGCGTACGATCCGCATCTCGGTCAGGTGCCGCCAGCAGGCGCCGGGTGCGGCGACCGGCAGCGGCTGGGCCGCCCAGGACGGCGCGTCGGCGAGGGCGATCCGCACCCGCGTCGCGATGGGCAGCAGGCCGCGCAGCGGTACCGCCCTGCGCAGGTCGGCCGGCGATCGCGCGGCGAGCACGACGCATCCGATCGCGCCGGCCGTCTCCCGCGCCGCGTCCGGGCTCGCGTCCGCGTCGCCCACCGGAGCTGTGGCGGGATCGGGGACGGGAACGTCCTGCAGCGGGGTCCAGGGACCGGCGAAGCCCTCGACGAGGCGGCCGAGCAGCGTGGGGCAGGACTCGAACCCGATCCACGTCCCCCACGCCGACCGGGTGGCGGTTCGCGTCACCCGCCCTCCTCATGCTGCCCGGTTCCTCTTCCGACGGGCCCAGCATCGCGAACCCCACTCGTGAGGGGGCAGCCTTAGTCCCTTCCTTGGCCGAAGGTTTAATCGCTCCCGTCCCAGGTGGACGGAGGTTTCCGGTCGGTACCAAAACGGACTGACGAGGAGGAAGTGACGCGAAGCACGTTACGATGCCGCGTTATAGATCCCCCCGAGGAGTACCCCATGGCTGTACGTCGTCTGATCCCTCTGGCCGTCGCGTGCGCCCTCGCCGCGGCCGCCGCCACCCCTGCGCAGCTCGCGGGACCGATGAACCGTACTGCGCGACCCACAAATGCATCGCCCTGACCTTCGACGACGGTCCGGGGCCGTACGCCCAGACGTTGCTGAAGACCCTCTCCGAATACAAGGCGAAGGCGACGTTCTTCGTCATCGGGACGGAGGTGAAGAAGCATCCGAAGCTCACCGCCCAGATCGCGAAGGCGGGTCACGAGATCGGCAACCACTCGTGGGACGCCAGCTATCTGACCGAGCTCACCTACGCCCAGATCAACAAGAAGATCGGCGACACCCAGCGGCTGATCCAGAAGACGACCGGGAAGGCGCCGAAGCTCTTCCGCGCGCCCGGCGGGCTGCGCAACGGCGGCGTGGAGGAGATCACCGCCAAGTTCGGCCTCATCCAGGTGCCCGGCACGACCGCCACGAAGGACTACATCAAGAGCTACCGGCACGTGGACCTTCTCACCACCCGGGCCCTCGACGTGGCCGGGGAGGGCGAGGTCGTCCTGATGCACGAGACCGTCAAGGAGACCGTGCAGTCGATGCCCGAGGTGCTCCAGACGCTGACCGCGGAGGGCTACAGCTTCGTGACGGTGTCCACTCTGCTGGAGGGCCAGGAGCTCACCCCGGGACAGGTATATCCCGACCGGTCGGGGACGGAGACGACGACCGACGTCTACTGATCCTGCGGCCCAGCGCCTGGGCCGGCGCCTCCACGAAGCGGTAGGTGAGCCAGCTCAGCGTGAGCAGCGCCACGAGGTAGCCGAGCGCGACGGCCACCTGGCCGGTCGGCGTGAGCGACCGCAGGTCGCCGGCGAGCGCGTTCAGATACTTGAGCAGCGGGTGGTGCACCAGGTAGACCGAGTAGCTGATCAGGCCGAGCCAGGTCAGCACGCCGGGGACGCGCCGCCCGCGCAGCGCCATGCCGAGCGCGAACGTCCCGCCGGCGAGGACGATCGTGACGATCCACACGTCGGGCTGCACCCACCACCAGCCCGCCTGGATCGACCACACCGGCGCGGCGGCCACCAGGGCCGCCGCGGCCACGACCGGGCCGAGCCCGGCCGTGCCCCGCTCCCAGCGGTACAGGGCCGTCCCCGTGAACATCACCGCGAGGATCGCCGCACCGAACCACGGCACGAAGCTGCCGAACACGAGCAGCACCAGCGCCATCAGGCCCAGCGCGTACGCCGCGACCGCGCGGAACCGGCCGGTGATCAGGCAGGCCAGGCCCGCGACGAACAGCACGCAGGCGGCGATGGCGGGCCACGGCCCCGGCAGCAGCGGCGCCGACAGCACCAGCCCGGCGGCGACCGCCACGACGCCGAAGGCGATCGCCAGCGTCCCGCTGCGCCGGTGCACCCCGCCCACGAACAGCGCGGTCACCAGCAGGTAGAACACCATCTCGTACGACAGCGTCCACATCGGGTCGGCGAGGGCGCCGGTGTGGACGACGTCGAGCAGCATGCTCACGTGCGCGGCCACGGCCGACGGGTGCCGGGGCACCTCCTGGCGCACCGGAACCCAGAACGCCATGACGAGCACGACGGCGATCACCAGCAGGTAGAGCGGGTACAGCCGGAAGACCCGGCTGACCCAGAACGCTCCGACGTCACCCCTGTTCTCCAGGGACGCGGGGATGATGTAGCCGCTGACCAGGAAGAAGACCAGCACGCCGTACATGCCGAGGCTGAACCAGTAGGGACGCAGCGACGGCATGAGCCAGGGCAGCGCGTGCTCGGCGACCACCGCCATCGCGCCGATCCCCCGCAGTGCGTCGAGCCACGCGAGGCGGCTGACTTTCGCACCTGACCGATCGGCGACGGGGTGAGTGGCAATCACACCGCGCCACTCTATCCGGCACGGCCGGGATCATTCCGATTGATCCCCACTCATTGATCCCCGCTCACAGATCCCGGGTCACTCCCACTCGATGGTGCCCGGCGGCTTGCTCGTCACGTCGAGGACCACCCGGTTGACCTCCCGGACCTCGTTGGTGATCCGGGTGGAGATGCGCGACAGCACGTCGTACGGCACCCGCGCCCAGTCGGCGGTCATGGCGTCCTCGGAGGTCACCGGCCGCAGGACGACGGGGTGGCCGTAGGTGCGGCCGTCACCCTGCACGCCGACGGAGCGGACGTCGGCGAGCAGCACGACCGGGCACTGCCAGATGTCGCGGTCGAGACCGGCGCGGGTGAGCTCCTCACGGGCGATGGCGTCGGCCTCGCGCAGCAGGTCGAGGCGCTCGCGGGTGACCTCGCCGATGATCCGGATGCCGAGGCCGGGACCGGGGAACGGCTGGCGCCACACCATCGCCGCGGGCAGGCCCAGCTGCTCGCCGGCCCGCCGCACCTCGTCCTTGAACAGCGTGCGCAGCGGCTCGACCAGTTCGAACTTGAGGTCCTCGGGCAGCCCGCCCACGTTGTGGTGCGACTTGATGTTGGCGGTGCCGGTGCCGCCGCCGGACTCGACCACGTCGGGGTAGAGCGTGCCCTGCACGAGGAAGTCCACCGGCCCGTCGGCGAGGATCGCGCGCTGCTCGTCCTCGAAGACCCGGATGAACTCGCGGCCGATGATCTTGCGCTTCTCCTCGGGGTCGGTGACGCCCGACAGCGCCTTGAGGAAGCGCTCCGAGGCGTCCACGACGCGCAGCTTGACGCCGGTCACCTCGACGAAGTCGCGCTCGACCTGCTCGGCCTCGCCCTTGCGCAGCAGCCCGTGGTCGACGAAGACGCAGGTCAGCCGGTCGCCGATGGCCCGCTGCACGATCGCGGCGGCGACCGCGGAGTCGACGCCGCCCGACAGCGCGCAGATCGCCCGGCCGTCGCCCACCTGGGCGCGCACGGCCTCCACGGCGTCCTCGACGATGTTGAGCATGGTCCACGAGGGGCGGCAGCCGGCCGCCTCCAGGAAGTGCTTGAGCACCTGCTGCCCGTGCTCGGAGTGGAGCACCTCGGGGTGGAACTGCACGCCGTACAGGCCGCGCGAGGGGTCCTCCATCGCGGCGACCGGGGTGGCGTCGGTGGCCGCGGTGACGGCGAACCCGGCCGGGGCGCCGACCACGGAGTCGCCGTGGGACATCCAGACGGTCTGCGCGACGGGCAGGCCGGCGAACAGCAGGCCCTCTTGGAGGACCTTGAGCGCGGTCCCGCCGAACTCGGCGGAGTCGGTCCTGGCGACCTCGCCCCCGAGCGCCCGGGCCATGGCCTGGAAGCCGTAGCAGATGCCGAAGGTCGGCACCCCGGTCTCGAACAGGCCCTCGGGAACCGGCGGCGCGCCCTCGGCGTACACCGACGAGGGGCCGCCGGACAGGATGATCGCCTTGGGCTTCCTGGCCAGCATCTCCGACACCGGCATCGATGACGGGACGATCTCGGAGTAGACGTGGCACTCACGCACCCGTCGCGCGATCAGCTGCGCGTACTGCGCGCCGAAGTCCACGACGAGGACCGTGTCGAACTCAGACACTGGAAAGGACCCCCATGAAGGCAGCGAGGCGGTAACGCCAGTCTATCGGCGCGGTGATGCTGCCCGCCCGGACCTGCCGCAGCAGCCGGCGCTCGAAACTTGGCCGACCAATTACAGCGGGTACGATGACCGGGTAAGGAGGTCCCCATGGTGGAGAGGGTGGAGTCGCCGGCCCAGGACGCCCCGGCGTGCCCCGCGGACGCCCCGGCATGTCCCGCGCTGCCCACGGACGTCGAGGACTCGCTGGGCTGCCTGATGGCCAGGGCCTCGCTGGGGCACCGGAGCCTGCTGGGCGCTCTGCTGGCGGAGATCGATCTCTATCCGGGACAGGACCGCGTGCTCAACGTGCTGTGGACGCACGGCCCGCAGTATCAGAACAAGCTCGCGGCGAAGCTGGGCATCGACATGTCCACGATGACCAAGAGCCTCCAGCGCCTGGAGCGCAGCGGCCTGGTGAGCCGTTCGCCCTGCCCCACCAACCGGCGCCTCAGCATCGTGAGCACGACGCCGAAGGGCGACGCCCTGCGCCCGCGGCTGCGCGGCATCGAGGAGGAGGTCCACCGGAGACTGGCACGCGGCCTGACGCCGGAGCAGGTGGAGACGCTCTGCTCGCTGCTCGCCGTGGTCCGGGACAACACCTGCCGCGAGGACCTGCGCTCACCCGGCGCCGGGGGCTGACCCCGTCAGGCCCTCCGGCGGGCGTGTGTGATCACCGAGATCCCGCTCCCGGCCAGGGCGTCCGCACGCTCCCGGAGGGCGGGGCCGGCGGCGTCGCACTCCGGCACCTGCTCGACCACCTCGAAGCCGTGCTCCTCCAGCAGGTCCGCCACCTCTCGCGGGCCGAGGAACGTCAGCCACGGCTCACCGCCCTCCGCCACCAGCGGCATCAGGGTCTCGGCGTACGCCCGGGCACGCGGGCCGCGCAGGGCCTCGGGCAGCAGGTGGTCCACGACGATCTCGCTGCCGGGGGCGAGGCGGCCGAGCCCGGCCAGTGTGCGCGCGACGGCCTCGCGGGTGAGGTAGACGGTCACGCCGAGCCAGCTCACGAACGCGGGCCGGGCGAGGTCGAACCCGTGCGCGGCCAGCCGGTCGACGGGGCACTCCCCCGTCTCCATGTCCGCGGGGACGTACGTGAGGCGGGGCGGCGGCGGGAGGCCCGCGCGCGCCATCGCCCGCCGCTTCCAGCGCTGGGTGCCCGGATGGTCCACCTCGAAGACCTCCACGGGCCCGGAGGCCGACCGCCAGGCATAGGTGTCGAGACCCGCGCCGAGGATCACGTACTGGCGGACGCCCCGCCGTACGGCGCCGGCCAGGCGGTCCTCGGCGTAGCGGCCTCGGGTGACGACGGCCGCGCGCAGCCCGGCGAGTACGGGGTGGTCCGCCATCTCGCGGTGCGGGCGCACGTATTCCTCGGCGCACTCGCCCAGCAGGGCGTACGCGAACGGGTCGCGGAAGACGATCGGCTCCCCGTCGACGATCAGGTGGGCGGCACGCGCCGCCGCCGTGTGGAGCGCGGTCCCGCTGGGCCCCTCGGTCTGCACCCGTCGAGCGTAAACCGCCTCGGCGATCTTGACGATGGGTCAGAGGCCGTGCGCCCGCGCGCCCTGCCGCAGCAGGTCGAAGGCGATGCCGGCGGCGGCGACGGCCTCGCCGTACACCTCGCCTGCCGTCCGGCCGGACGCCAGCGCCGCGTAGTTGTCCCTGGCCAGGATCTGCCGGACGGCGACGTACTGCGCGGCCACCAGGCGCGACGTCAGGCGCGGCACGGGCCGGGAGGCGGAGTTCGCCGCCTCGCTCATCGCCTCCGCCAGGGCCTCCGTCTCCGCCGCGGCGTACTCGGCCACCCGGGACGCCAGGCTTGGGGTGTCGAAGACGAGGCGGTGGTAGGCCATCACCGCCGGATGGTCGCACAGGCCGGTGGTCGGCTCGCGGGCGTCCAGTCCGGCCATGAAGGCGTCGTGCAGCGCGTCCAGCGGCGTGCGCCCGGCCGGGCGGGCGCACCACGGCCGCCGCCTCTCCCCTGTGGTCGGCGATCCGATCCAGGACCAGATCCTCCTTGGAGGGGAAATACCGGAACAGCGTGGGCTTGGAGACCTCCGCCGCGGCCGCGATCTCGGCCACGCTCACCCGGTCGAAGCCGTGCTCCAGGAACGGACGTTCTACCAGGCGTCGGCGCGCGACCCGCGGGGCGTGTCCGTACGGCGGCGCTTCGGCTGGGCCGGCGGGGAACTGACCGGCTTCGAGGACGAGCGCCTCGACCTCGGCGTGGATCTGGGCGGCGCGGGCCAGATCCTGACGGCCGAGATCGAACGCCCCCGGGTCGGGCCGATGCGCGACATCGTCGCCACCATCCAGCCTGAGCAGGACGACCTGGTCCGCGCCGACCTGGAGGACTCCCTGTGCGTGCAGGGCGGGCCGGGCACCGGCAAGACCGCCGTCGGCCTGCACCGCGCCGCCTACCTGCTCTTCACCCACCGCAAGCGGCTGTCGCGCGGCGGTGTGCTCGTGCTCGGCCCGAACCGGGCCTTCCTCGGCTACATCTCCGCGGTGCTGCCGGTCCTGGGCGAGGCCGACGTCGAGCAGACCACGCTGGACGCGCTCCTCGCCCGGGTGCCGGTCAGGGGGACCGACGGCACGGACGCCGCCGTGGTCAAGCACGACCTGCGCATGGCCGAGGTGCTGCGCAGGGCGCTCCACGGGCGCGTCCGCGAGCCTGCCGAGCCGCTCGCCGTGGCCGACGGCTCCTCCCGCTGGCGCGTCTCCGAGAACGAACTGCGCCGCGTGGTCGAGGAGACCCGCCGCGAGGCGATGCCGTACGGCGTGGGCCGTGAGCGCGTCATCGCCCGCGTGGTGTCACTCGTGCGGAGCCGGGCGGAGGCCCGCGGCCGGACGATCGACACGGCGTGGACGCGCCGGGCCACCCGGGCCGTCACCTCCGCCGTGGACGCCTTCTGGCCGGCCGTACGCCCCGAGGAGGTGCTGTTCGAGGTGCTCCGCGACCCCTCGGAGGCCGCCGGGGGCGTGCTCACGGCGGCCGAGCGGGGGGCGATCACCTGGGCGAGACCGCCGCGCACCTACCGGAGCGCCGCCTGGACGGCCGCCGACCTGATCCTGCTCGACGAGCTCGCCGGTCTGATCGAGCGCCCGCAGGGATACGGCCACGTGATCGTCGACGAGGCGCAGGACCTGGCGCCGATGCAGTGCAGGGCCGTCGCCCGGCGCAGCGAGCACGGCTCGCTGACCGTGCTCGGCGACCTGGCGCAGGGCACGACCCCGTGGGCCGCCCGCGACTGGGGCGAGCAGATGGCGCACCTGGGCAAGCCGCACGCCAAGGTCATGGCGCTCACCACCGGCTTCCGCACGCCCGCCGCCGTCGTGGAACTCGCCAACCGCCTGCTGGCGGAGCTCGCGGTGAACGTGCCGCCCTCCCGCTCCTTCCGGCGGGACGGCCGGCTGCGCACGCTGCGCGGGGACGACCCGGTGGTCGTGACGGCGGTGCGCGAGGCGCTGGACCACGAGGGCTCGATCGGCGTCATCGCCGCCGACGTGTCGGCCGGCCGCCTGCGCGCCGCGCTCACGGACGCTGGGCTTGCCGTCGCCGGCGGCCCCACGCCCGACCCGTCCGCACGGATCTCCGTGGTGCCCGCCACCCTGTGCAAGGGCCTGGAGTACGACCACGTCGTGCTGGCCGAGCCCGCCGAGATCGTCGAGGCCGAGGAGCGCGGGCGCCACCGGCTCTACGTGGCGCTCACCCGCGCGGTGTCCCATCTCGACGTGGTGCACCGCCGTCCGCTGCCGTCCCCCCTGACGTGATGCCCCACGACCAGGTCGAGGTCAGCCGGGCGCGCAGCGCGGCGACGCCCGTGAACCCCGCCCGCGTGAGGTACGACTCCGGCCCGCCGTACCGGGCGTCGAGGTAGGCGAGGGTGCGCAGCATGGTGGCGGGGGTGACCTCGGCGAACAGGCGGCGTGACCGCAGCCGCGCCGCCTCGTCGGGAAGAGCGGCGAGGTGGTCGTCGAGGCTCAGGCAGCGGGCCGTCTCGGCGTAGTCGGCGGCGATATGGCGGGCAGGAACACCGGCCAGTGCGAGCGCGAGGGCGGCCACCACACCGGTGCGGTCCTTTCCCGAGTGACAGTGCAGCAGCACGGGACCGGGAGGCGCGGCGGCGACGGCGGTCAGGACGGCGGAGATCCGGGCCGTCCCCCGGTCGAGCATGGCGCGGTAGATGCCCGTCAGTGTGTCAGCCATGCGCTCCAGCACCGGGTCGCCGGGCCCGAGAACGGAGATGTTGCGGTAGGCGGGATGGGCGGAAAGCGGGCTGGGCAGCGTCTCGCACTCCGCGGGGAGCCGGAGATCGACGATCAGACCCGGCCGGAGCGCCGAGATCGCCTCCGCCGCCGAGGCCGGGGGAAGCTCCGAGCGCAGCAGGGCGCCCGGGCGGATCCGGCGGCCCCCGGCGGCCGGAAGCCCGCCCAGGTCGCGTGCGTTGACGCAGCCGGGCCAGGACGGGCCGGGGATCGCCCGGCTCACACCCGCCCCCTCAGGTTTCTGGTCCAGCCGGCCACCGTGGCCCGCCATTCGTCGGGATCCTCGGGCCGTCCGGGTACGCCGGGCCGGGTCTGCCACGGCCGCGGACCGTCCTCACGGCGGTACTCCACCCCGATGGCGTCGAGACGGGGCAGGTGGGCCTGCAACCTGTCGCGGAACTCCGCGAAGTCCCGCTCGGGCGGGCTCCAGACGGTCTCCGCGAAGGCACACAGTCGAGGGAACGTCATGTAGTCCACCTGGCGGTTCGAGTCGATCAGCTCGGTCCACACGGCGCACTGGGATCCGATGACATGCGCTTCCGCCGGATCGCCGCGCAGGCCGGCGGGGACGGGCTCGAAGGCGTACACGTCCGCCAGCGTGAGGACGGTGCCGAACGGGACGGGCTCGCGCGGGCCCTCGTCCTGCCGGTAGTCGAAGTAGACCGAGGTGTTCGGGCAGGTGACAACCTCGTGCCCGGCCCTGGCGGCGATCACGGCGGCGAGGTCGCCTCGCCAGGAGGCGACGATCGCGCCGGAGACGTGGCCGCCCTCGAGGATCTCGTCCCAGCCGACCAGACGGCGTCCGCGCGCCGTGAGGTAGTCGTCGAACTGTTTGATGAACCAGCTCTGCAGCTCGTCCTCATCGCGCAGGCCCAGCGCGGCGATCCTGGCCTGTGCGGCGGAGCTGGTCTTCCACTGGTCCTTGCGGCACTCGTCCCCGCCCACGCAGACGTAGGGACCGGGGAACAGTTCGAGCACCTCGTCGAAGACGTCCTTGAAGAACGCGATCGTGGCGTCCTCCACGTTGAGCACGTTGTCGCCGATCCCCCAGGTGGTGCGGACCTCCAGCCGTGTGCCGACGTTGCCGAGCTCGGGATAGGCGGCGATGGCGGCCTGGGTGTGGCCGGGCAGGTCGATCTCGGGGACGACGGTGATGTACCGCCGCGCCGCGTATGCGACGATCTCGCGAATGTCGTCGTGGGTGTAGTAGCCGCCGTGCGGGCGGCCGTCCATGGCGCCGTTCCAACCGGTCTGGCTCTCCCGGCGCCAGGCTCCGACCTCGGTGAGGCGCGGGTGGCGCTTGATCTCGATCCGCCATCCCTGATCGTCGGTGAGGTGGAGGTGCAGGACGTTCAGCTTGTGCATCGCCAGAAGGTCGATGAAACGCAGCACGTCGGCCTTGGTCATGAAGTGCCGTGCGACGTCGAGCAGGCAGCCGCGCCAGGCGAAGCGCGGCCGGTCCTCGACCCGTACGGCGGGCAGCGACAAGGGGACGCCGGTCGCCGCCCGCCGGAACGCCGCGGCGGGAAGGAGCTGCCGGAGGGTCTGTGCGGCGTAGAAGGCCCCGGCCGCTCCGCCCGCTTCGACGCGCACTCCGTCGGCGCCGACGGTGAGCAGGTAGCCCTCGGGATGCATGCCGTCGCGCAGGGCAAGGGTGATCGTTCCCGGGCCGGTCCGGCCTGGCAGCAGAGCGCCGCCGGTGACCGGGCTCAGCTCCCCCCGTAGCCAGGCGGCCACCTCGCCGAGCTCGGGATCGGCGGCGAGCGCGGTGTTCCGGTCGAGGACGAAGCGGCCCTGTCGGGCCTCAACCCGGACAGGCCTCGGGATGATCATGGGGGTTCCTCCTGGTTAGGGTGGTGATCCTCGGCTAGTCGCAGGTGATCGTCGCGTCCGCGAGGTCGGCGTGGTCGAAGTAGGCGTTGTCACCGGCGTTCGTGACGACCAGGCGGACATAGCGGGCGCCCCGTACCGCGGCGCTGACCCTGACGGCCGGCTGGGAGCCGGTGATCACGCCGGAGCGGGCCACCCGCTCGCCGTCGGCCCAGACCTCGAACTGAACCGAGCCGTTCGCCCCGACCTCGTCGTCGACACCGCCGAGGAACCGCACCTCGGAACAGCGCCGTGCCACGTAGAACTCGATGTCCGCCGGCGCGTGCGCGCCGAGGCCCTGGGCGTAACGGACGCCCTCGATCGTGATCGGGCGGCCGTCGCCCGCCGCCGCGTCGCCGTTGCTGGTGTCCCGCTCGACCGGGCCGAGATGGCTGGTCGCCCGGGTCCAGCCGAGGTCGCTGAGCGCGGTGGTGCCGCGAGCGGGCGCCTCCGCCACCTGGACCACCGCGTGGCCGCTCACCTTTGCCGTACGCCCGCGCCAGCCGAAGGCGGCCCTGCCGCCGATCTCGAACGCGGTGCGCGGGGCGCCGGCGGGCGGGGTGACCGCCCAGCGCACGGTGAAGATCTCACCCGCGCCGAGGCGGCCGGACGACCGGGCGGGAGTGAGCGCCCTGGCCTGCCATCCCTCGGGCACGTCGAGCGTCACCTCGACGTCGTCGAGCCGGTCGGTGCCGCCGGTGTCGGTCACCCGGGTGACCAGCTCGTTCTCCCGCCCGGGCTCCAGGGCCGAGGGCCGGTCGTCGCCGAGGAACGTCGCGGGGTCCACCTCGAACGTCACAGCGGGCGGCGCCTGTTCACGCCCGGCGCCGATCCGGTACATCACCACCCCGTGCGCGGGCACGGCCGCGGCCAGCCGGCCCTCGGTGAGGGTGACCTCGCCCGTCCACAGATCCTCGACCCGATAGGCCGACGCGTGGGGCAGCTTCAGCCGGGAGGCCGTCGTGGAGATCGTCGTCTGCCGGTCGCTCTCGTTGAACAGCGCGACGGCGCGGTCGCCGTTCTCCAGCGGTTTGACCAGCACGTGGTACCAGCCGTCCGTGGCGGCGAAGTGGGCCTGCACCCCCAGCGGGTCCTGGTCGACCGCGATCACCTTGGGGTTGGCGACGATCGCGGCGGGCGCCTTGACCGGGTCGGCCATGAGGACCAGCGGCGCGGCGCCCATCGCCCACAGGCTGAACTGGCTGCGGTATTCGGCCTCGGTCATCCCGCCCCCACCGGCCAGGATCAGGTCGGGGTCGGCCCAACTGCGCGGACCGGGGTAGTCGGCGCGCAGCATGTCGGTCTCCCAGATGCCGACCATCGCCGCGTAGTTGTCGGTGATGGGCCGGTTGTAGACGTTGGTCCGCCACGTGGTGGCGACCTGGGCCCCCCAGAGCCAGGGGACGCTGTTGCCGTCCTCGTTGTTCATGGCGAACGCGATCGTGTCGCCGAGGGCCTGCCGCATGCGGGGGTAGAGCGTCTGGGCGATGGCCTGGGAGTTCTTGCCGGGGAAGTCGGCCGTGGGGATGGAGCACCAGTCGTACTTGAGATAGTCGACGCCCCAGGACCGGATCAGCGCGCCGTCGGCCGCCTCGTTGTCGTAGGAGCCGGGGCCGCCGCCGGCGCAGGCCTTGGTGCCGGCCGACAGGGCGAGGCCCAGCTTGAGCCCCTTGTCGTGGACGTAGTCGGCCAGTGCCGTGATCCCGGAGGGGAAACGGGTGCGGTCGGCGACGAGGGCCCCACCGTCGCGCTGCGGCGCCAGCCAGCAGCCATCGATGATCACGTAGCGGTAGCCGACCGCGGCCAGCGCGGCGAGGCCGTCGGCGGCCTGCCGCACCGAGGTCTCGGAGACCGAGCAGCCCTGGCTGCGGCTGCTCCAGCCCATGGGCGGGGCGTCGATCGCGGGGGGCGACGTGGCGCGGGCCGCGGCGCCCGCGGCGGGTATGGCGAGCATGCCGAGGAGGACCGCCGTGAGGGCGGCCGAGCGTATGCGCATGGGTGGTCCCGTCAGGCTGAGTGGAGGCGCGGGTCTCCGCGCTCGATGGCGAACGAGCCCGAGGTGTAGGCGGGGGCGTAGGGCTCGGTGACCCGGCTGAGCGAGCGGAAGTCGACCTGCATCTCGTCCTGCGTCAGCCGCGCCCGCACGTAGCCACGGCGTCCGTTGAAGAACTTGACGTGCGGGTTCTCGGCCAGCAGCTGCTTGGTGTTCGGGTATTCGTCCATGCCGTCACCGGCGGAGGTGACCGACGTCGTGACGAGCTCGACCGCGACAGACGGCGACTCGGGGTCCTGGTAGTCGCGCTTGATCTCGCCGGCCCAGTGGGAGTGCACGTCGCCGGTGAGCACGACCCCGTTGCGCCGGTTGTCGGCGATCGCGGCGGCCAGCCGATTCCGGGACGCGACGTACCCGTCCCAGCCCTCGTTGCTGTAGCCCTTGCCCTCGCCGGTCGTCCAGTCCATCTCCATGAGGAAGACCTGCTGGCCGATCAGGTCCCAGGTGGCCTCGGACGTGCGCAGCCGGTCGGTCAGCCAGGCCTCCTGTTCCTCGCCGAGGATGGTGCGGTTGGGCGCGAACCGCTCGGCGCAGTCGGGTCCCACGGTGCCCGACTTGCCGGTGCAGGGGTAGAGGTCCCGGTATTGGCGGGTGTCGAGCAGGTGCAGGTTGGCCACCCGGCCCCAGCGCAGCGAGCGGTACAGGTGCAGCGCGGCGCCCTGCGGCCGCTGTGCCCGGCGCAGCGGCATGTTCTCGTAGTACGCCTGGAAGGCGGCGGCGCGGCGCTGGAGGAACGGCGGGTCCGGCTGCTCGGGGACGTCGCCCGCCCAGGCGTTCTCGATGTCGTGGTCGTCGAAGACCACCGTCCAGGGGGCGACGGCGTGCGCCATTTGCAGGTCGGGGTCGGCCTTGTGCTGGGCATGCCGCAGCCGGTAGCCCGCCAGGTCGAAGCATTCCCCGCCCGCCTGGTCGCGCACCGGGTACTTGTAGTCGCCGTACTCGTAGATGTAGTCGCCGAGGAAGGCGACGAGGTCCGGCTCGTCCTCGGCCATCCGGCGGTACGGGGTGAACCAGCCGACCTGGTAGTCCGCGCACGAGGTGAAGGACAGGTTGAGGGGGCGGCCGAGGGTTCCGGGGGGCGGGCGCGGTCAGGGTACGCCCGGCCGGCGATGTCTCCGTGCCCACCCGGAAGCGGTAGAAGTACTCGGCGCCCGCGTCGAGGCCGTCGACCTCCACATGGACGCTGTGCGCCGCCTCGGGCCGGGCGATCTCGGTGCCGTGCCGTACGACCTTGGTGAAGCGGTCGTCCTCGGCGACCTGCCACTGGACCGGGACGGGCCGGTTCGGCATGCCGCCGAGACCGTCCGGGGCGACGGGGTCGACGGCGAGGCGGGTCCACAGCACGAAACCGCCGGGGTCGGGCTCGCCGGAGGCGACACCCAGTTGGAAGACGTCGGACAGGGGGGACTGGCGGGCGGCCGCGCGCACGGGCGGGACGCCCAGCGCCGCCGCGGCGGCCACGCCGGCACCCCCGGCGAGGAAGCTACGCCGGTTGATCATCATGCTCCTACTTGATGCTCGCGTTGCCTTCGGCGACGGCCTGGTCGGCTGCCTGCTTCGGAGTGATCTTGCCGAGGTACATCTCGTTGAAGATCTGGTTGAGCTTGGGCTCGAAGCCGGTGAACCCGGTCGTGACGGGCAGGCTGAAGGTGTCGCCCTTCGACTCCTCAAGGAACGGCGAGACGTCGATGCCCTCGGTCTTCTGCCAGTAGTCGAGGTAGCCCTGGGCCAGGCCGTTCAGCGCCGGGAACACGTATCCGCCGTCCGCCATGACCTTCTGGGCCTGCTCGGAGGCCAGGAAGGTCGCCAGCTTCATGGCCTCCTTCTCGTGCTTGCTCTTGGCGTAGACGGTCTCGGACAGCCCGTTGATGTTCACCGATCGCCCGGTGGGCCCCTGCGGCATCGGCGCCACGCCGACCTTGAACTTCGCCTCCGGCACCACGAACGGCAGCAGCGCGTTGTTGGCCGGGAACATCGCCACCTCGCCCCGGGTGAACATGTCGGTGACCTTGCCGGTGGGCGGGTTGGTCCGGGTCGCGGGCGGCGAGACATCGTACTTGTTGACCAGGTCGACGCCGAACTGGAGCGCCTGCACCGACGCCTCGTCGTTGAAGGTGTATCGGCCGAACGGCTTGTCCAGCAGTCTGCCGCCGTTGGAGTTCACCCAGTTCATCCACTGGGTCTGGTAGTGGTTCCAGGACGCGAAGCCGTACGTCTTGACCTTGTCCTTGTCGAATCCGGGATCGCCGGGGTGGCGGCCCTCCTCGTCGGCGGTGAGCTTGCGCGCGGTCTCCAGCAGCGTGCCTGAGCCGTCCGGCGCCCAGGTCAGCGTCTCCGGCATCTCGACGCCGGCCTTCTTGAAGAGGTCCACGTTGTACAGCAGGCCGACGATGCCCCAGTCCTTGGGCACGCCGTACAGCTTGCCGTTGTAGGTGTAAGCCTCGACCACCTTGTTGTTGTACTTGGACGTGTCCAGCTTGAGCGGGGTCAGGTCCGCGAGCACTCCCTTGGTGACGAACTCGGGGAACTGACTGGTCTGCATCCAGAAGACGTCCGGCGCCGTGCCGGCCACGGCGTCGGCGGTCAGCTTGGTCCAGTACTGGTCGTACGGCAGGACCTCGATGGTCACGTCGATGTCCGGGTTGGCCTTCTCGAAGGCGGCCATCACCTTCTCGTAGCCGGCCTTCTGCTGTTCGTCCCAGAGCCGGTAGGTGAGGGTGACCGGGTCACCCGGAGAACCGGAACCGGAACCGGAACCGCCGCAGGCGGTGACGGTGGCGGCCGCGGCGAGCAGTGCGACGCCGGCGAGCGGCTTGGCCCAGCGAACTCGGGGGGCTTGCATATTCGCTGACCTTTCTCATTTGAGGCCGGTGAGAACCACCGACCGGATGATGTACCTCTGGAAGAACACGAAGATCGCCACCATCGGGACCAGGGCGATCAGACCGCCGGCCATCATGAGGTTGTAGTCGACGCCGATGCCGCCCTTCAGCCCGGCGATGGCCACCGTGATGACCTTGGTGTCGTCACCGCTGGTGATGATCAGCGGCCACAGGAAGTTGTTCCAGGACGAGATCACCGTGATGATCGCGAGGGTGCCGAGCGCGGGGCGGGACAGCGGCAACAGGATGCGCAGCAGGATCGTCAGCGGCCCGGCGCCGTCGATGCGCGCCGCCTCCTCCAGGCTCGCCGGCAGCCCGCGGAAGAACTGCCGCATGAGGAAGATCCCGTACGGCGTTCCGAGGAGGTACGGCAGCAGCAGGCCCCACCAGGTGTTGACCAGGCCCAGCTGCCGCATGATGAGGAAGAGCGGGATGACGGTGACCGCGCCGGGCACCATCATGGTCGCTACGTAGAGCCAGAAGAGGACCTCTCGCCCCCGGAAGCGCAGCCGGGCGAAGGCGTAGGCGGCGAATGTGGTGAACACGAGCTGGCCCGCGGTGAGCGCGGCGGTCATCAGCAGCGTGTTGGCGATGTAGTGGGGGAAGTCGCCGCCGAGCAGCTCGGCCAGGTTGGCCGTGGTGGGCGGCATTGCGGGCAGCCACGGCGGCGTGGAGTTGAGCTGGGTCCGCGTCTTGAACGCGGTCAGGACGACCAGCAGGTAGGGGAAGACGGAGAGGAAGGCGCCGACGGCGAGGGCGGCGTACAGCAGGGTCCGCTTGGTCATCGTGGCTCTCAGCTGAGGTCGTAGGTCGTGCGCTTGCCGAAGAACCGCACCTGGGCCAGCGTCACCACGAGGATGATCACGAAGAGCAGCATGGAAAGCGTGGAGGCGTAGCCGAAGTCGAAGTCCTTGAAGGCCGTGTTGTAGATCCGGAAGTTGATTACGTCGGTGCTGCCGCTGGGACCACCGTCGGTCATCACGAAGATGGTGTCGAAGATCTGGAAGGCGCCGATCAGGTTCGTCACCGTGACGAAGAACATGGTGGGATTGAGCAGCGGCAGCGTCACCCGGAAGAACCGCTGCACGGGCGTCGCCCCGTCCGTGGCCGCGGCGTCGTGGAGTTCGCTCGGGATGCCCTGCAGGCCGGCCAGGAAGAACAGCATGTTGTACCCGGTGTGCTGCCAGACGTTCACCAGCGCGACCGCCGGCAGCGCCCAGGCGGGATCGGACAGCCAGTCGGGACCGGTGACACCGATCAGGGAGAGGGCGCCGTTGAGCGCGCCACCCCGCGGATCGAAGATCCAGTTCCAGGTGAGGCCCATGACGATCGGCGTCGCCATCCACGGCACGACGAACAGCGCGCGGTAGTAACGCATGCCCCTGACCCGCTGGTTCAGCAGGAGGGCGAGGATCATGGCGAGGACCGTCTGCAGCGGGACGCACAGCAGGACGTAGAGGACCGTGACCCAGACCGAGTGCCAGGCGGCGCCGTCTTCGGCGAGGCGCCGGTAGTTCTCCAGCCCGGCGAACATCGGGTCGGACAGCAGCTTCCAGTCGAAGAAGCTCAACCCGAGCACGATCAGGACCGGCAGCAGCAGGAACGCGGCCACGCCGAGGAGGCTGGGGGTGACGAACAAGTAGCCGTACCAGGCGCCGGATCGCCCGGTGCGGCCGGTGCGGCCGGCCGGGTCCGCTGTCACGACGGGTTCGGGCGGGTGGGGACCATCAACCGCCGGGTCGTGTCCAGGCCCCACTCGTCGAGAGCGGCGATCGGGTCGCTCGACCCGCGCAGGCCGCCCGTGCGGTGGACGTGCTCCGCCCACTCCTCGCGCGCCTCCATCTCCGGCCGGGCGATGACGCAGTCGGGGTCGTTCACCCACCACCGGGCGTGGAGGAACTCGCGGGCCGCGCCGGTGAGCCGGGCGCCGAGCTGGGAGGGCTGGCTGATGTCGCCCGACCTGGGCAGCACCCGCAGCGCCACGTCCGGGCTGACCCGCATGATGTCGACCAGGCCGATGCTGGGCAGCATGGGCGCCCCGCAGCCGTGCAGGACGGCGTCGTCCCCCGCGCCCTCGCGGATCAGTTCCAGCCCGCGGCGGTAGGCGGCGATCGGATCGACGTCCTCGCTCCGCCGGCCCGGAAGGGCGCCGGCGTAGAGGTAGTCGAGCTTGAAATGCGTGATGCCCTTGGCCCGCAGGGTGCGGAAGACGTCGACCAGGTGGGCGGCGGCCTCCGGGTGCGTGACGTCGAGGACGGCGAGGTCCTGGTCCCACATCGTCCCGGCGTGGGCGCCGCCGACCAGCCACTCGGCGTGCTCGCGGAAGACGCGGCTGCGGTGCCCGGCCAGGAAGGGCGCCACCCAGATGCCGGCCCGTCTGCCCGCCTGCGTGACCTCGCCGACGACCCGGTCGAGCGAGCCGAACCCGGGGCGCGGCTCCAGCCAGTCGCCGATCTCGGCCTCGTAGCCGTCGTCCAGCAGGAACATGTCGGCCTCGATTCCGTGGCGGGGCGCGAGGCGGAGGTTTTCCAGGATGTCGTCGTCGGTGACCTTGTCCCAGTAGCCGTACCAGGAGCACCACATCGGCGGCACCGCGGGAAACCGGTCCGGGGCGAACCCCGCGGCCATCGCCGTGGCCCAGCCGCGGAGCGCGGCGTCGAGTCCGCCCTCGATCCGCTCGTGCCGTACCGGCCCGTCGGCGGAGACGACGAGGCGGCCGCCCTCGGCGCGCAGGCGGATGGACGGGACCCGCAGCGGGTCGGGCGCCGACCAGAGGAAGATCGGTGCGCCCTCGCCAGGGTCCACCGCCAGGAGGCCCTCCCCCTGGTAGGTGTCAGCGGGGACGGGCGTCTCCGGGCGGTAGCAGAGGACCTGGATGTTGGCGTCCGCGGCCCGGGGAGGAGTCTGGCCGAAACGATAGGTGCCGGTGGGACTCCAGGACTGCCACCCATGCTCGAAGACCAGGGCCTTCGCGGGGTCGCACACGATCTCGCCGATGTCAGTGAACGACATCAGACTTCATTCCTCTCGCTCACTTGTGATGGAGTCCTTCATTAGTAACAGTGGGGTGTTGACGGGTCAATAGCCGCTTGCGGCGAACTCCGAGGACCTGACGGGCAGCAAGATCCTCCACCGTCTGTCATAATCGGTACTTCTGGAGGTTTCCTACGTTAGGGACGGTTCATGGGGAACCCGCCGCTCGGCGGTGACCTGTCGCGGCTGCGACAGCTCAACGCGCTTTCCACGATCAGGGCGCTGCGCGGAAGCGCACCCGCCACGCTGTCGGCGCTCTCCGCGCGGACCGGCCTGTCACGCCCCTCCTTGAAGGAGGTCGTCGGCGAGCTGACCAGTCTCGGCTGGGTGGAGGAGGTTCCCCCCACCTCGGGCGGAATGGGGCGGCCGGCCCGCCGCTACCGCTTCCGGGCCGACCGCGGTCACCTGGTCGGGATCGACATCGGGGCGCACAACGTCCGCGCCGCCCTGTCCAATCTCGACGGGACCGTCCTGGCCGAGACCAGGCAGGCCGTCGTCCCGGAAACGCCGGTACGGGAACGGATGGAGGCGATCGGACGCGCGGTCGGCGGCTGCCTCGCCCTCACCGGCCTGACCATGGCGGACGTGTGGACCGTGGCCGTCGGAACCACCGGCATCGTCACACCGGAGGGCGTCGTCACCTACTCCGCGGGGATCCCGGCGTGGACCGGTCTCGACCTGGCCGGTCTGCTCGGCGCCATGTTCCCGTGCGAGGTGCTCATCGAGAACGACAGCCGGCTCGCGGCCCTGGCCGAGGCCAGGCGAGGGGTGGCCCGCGGCGCGCGCGACGTGGTGTTCCTGCACGTCGGGCGGCGCATGGGCACCGGACTGATCATCGATGGGAAGCTTCATCGTGGGTTCGGGGCGGCGGCGGGAGAGATCGTCATGCTTCCGCAGGCCCGCTGGTTCGACGCGCCCGACCATCTCAACAACTGCCCGGTGGTCCCGGAGGGCACCCCTGTGGAGGACGCCGCCAGCCACACGCTGGCCGCCGCCAGAGACGGCGACCCGGCGGCGCTGGCCGCCGTCGAGCGTTACGTCGACGATCTCGCCGTCGGGGTCGCCGCGATCGTCCTGGTGCTCGATCCCGAGATCGCCGTGCTCGGTGGCGGTTTCTCCCGCTCGGCCGACGTGCTGCTCCCGCCGCTGCGCCGCCGCCTGGAGGCGGTCTGCCTGCGCATGCCCGAACTGCGCGCCTCCACGCTCGGCGACGAGTGCGTGGTGTTCGGCGCCATCGACCACGCGGTCGACCACCTCGACCGGCAGTTGTTCACGGCGGACTCCGGCACGTCGCTGCCCGTCCCCCTCACCCGGGACGCCGTCTCGCGATCCTAACCGGCGCGCCCTTCCGCGTCCGGTGTGGTGGCGGCGCCGTGGGTGATGCCCACGATCGGCAGGCGCAGCGCGCCCGGCGCCGACGCGGGGACGACCGGCCGCACGGGCGCGACCGGCCCGAGCCGCACGTACGCGGAGCCGAGGGCGGGGCGCGGGTCCGGCTCGCCCTTGTTCGGCCACAGCGCCATCGCGCGCTCGGCCTGGGCAGTGATCGTGAGCGAGGGGTTCACGCCGAGGTTGGCCGACACGGCCGAGCCGTCCACGATGTGCAGGCCCTCGTGGCCGTAGACGCGGTGGTAGGGGTCGATCACGCCGGTCTCGGGCGAGTCGCCGATCGCGCAGCCGCCGAGGAAGTGCGCGGTGGCCGGGATGTCGAACAGGTCGAGCCAGGAGCCGCCGGGCAGGCCGCCGATCTCCTCGGCCGCCAGGCGGACGGCCTCGTGCCCGGCGGGGATCCAGGTGGGGTTCGGCTCGCCGTGGCCCGGGCCGGCCCGCAGCTTCCCGCCCTTCAGCGAGAGCGTGATCGAGTTGTCCTTCGCCTGCATGACCAGGGCGATGACCGTGCGCTCCGACCACCTGCGGTGGTTGAACAGCCGGGGCAGCAGGTGCGGCCGCCGCAGGGCCGCCCCGAGGAACTTGAGCCAGCGCGGCGCCCGCCCGCCGCCGTCCACGAGCAGCGTGCGCAGCAGTCCCATGGCGTTGGAGCCGTCGCCGTACCGGACCGGCTCGATGTGCGTCTCCGGGTCGGGATGGATCGAGGAGGTGATCGCCACGCCGTGGTTGAGTTTGGCGCCCTTGGCGGTGAGGCGTTCGAAGCCGAGCAGGGCCTCGGAGTTCGTCCTGGTCAGCGCGCCGAGCCGAGGTGAGATCCGGGGCAGCGTGGTCGCCCTGAGCCGGTGGAGCAGGTGCTGCGTGCCGTACGTCCCGGCGGCGAAGACCACCTGCCCGGCGGTCAGCGTGCGGGTGGGGCCGAACGGGCCGGTGCGCCTCACTGTGATCTCGTAGCCGCCCTCGATCGGCCGCACGCCGGTGACGGTGGTCTCCGGGTGGACCTTCGCCCCGGCCTTCTCGGCCAGGTAGAGGTAGTTCTTGATCAGCATGTTCTTGGCGCCGTGGCGGCAGCCGGTCATGCACTCGCCGCACTCGGTGCAGCCGCGGCGGCGCGGCCCAGCCCCGCCGAAGTAGGGGTCGTCCACCTCGACGCCGGGCTCGCCGAAGAACACCCCGACGGGGGCGAGATGGAAGGTGTGGCCGACGCCCATCCGCTCCGCGACCTTCTTCATCACCTCGTCGGCGGCGGTGACCGTGGGGTTGTCCACCACGCCCAGCATGCGCCTGGCCTGGTCGTAGTAGGGCGCGAGCTCGGCCTTCCAGTCGGTGATGTGCGCCCACTGGGGATCGCGGAAGAACGGGTCGAGCGGCTCGTAGAGGGTGTTGGCGTAGACGAGCGAGCCGCCGCCCACCCCCGCGCCGGCCAGCACCATCACGCCGTTGGCGCCGCGCAGGACGTGGATGCGCTGGATGCCCTTCAGGCCCAGGGCGGGCGCGAACAGGAAGTCCCTGGCCCGCCAGGAGGTCTTCGGCAGGGTCTTCTCGTCGAACCGCCGACCGGCCTCCAGGACGCCGACCGAATAGCCCTTCTCGGTGAGCCGAAGCGCGGTCACGCTCCCGCCGAACCCCGACCCGATCACCGCGACGTCGTAGTCCAACGCCCCGCCTTCCTTACTTGAGGTGTAGCCGCTTCATCGTCTTGAGCAGCCCCGCGAGCGTGTCGGCGTACTTGTCGTAGGTCATGCCGAGGATCGGCTCGAAGCCCAGCCACGTGGCCTGGCTGGCCACCGTCTGGACCTCCGTGTACTTCAGCAGGCCCTCGGTCCCGTGGCGGCGGCCGAGCCCGGACGACTTCATCCCGCCCATCGGCGCGTCGTAGGAGGCGTACGCCGAGCCGTACCCCTCGTTGATGTTGACCGTGCCGGCCTTGATCCGGGCCGCGAGGCGGCGGCCCCGCGCGACGTCCCTGGTCCAGATCGAGGCGTTCAGCCCGTACGCGGTGTCGTTGGCCGCGTGAACCGCCTCGTCCTCGTTCCTGAAGCGGTAGAGCGACACGACCGGTCCGAACGTCTCGTCCCTGCAGACGGCCATGTCCTCGCCGACGCCGTCGAGGATGGTCGGCTCGTAGAAGAACGGGCCGAGGTCGGGGCGCGGCCTGCCGCCCGTCAGCACCGTGGCGCCCTTGGCGACGGCGTCCTCGACGTGCGCCGCGACCCCGTCGAGCTGCCGCTGCGAGGTGAGCGAGCCCATCTGCACGTCCCAGTCGAGACCGGGGCCGATCCTCATGTTCTCCACCGCCCGGACGAACTTGTCGCGGAAGGCGTCGGCGATCGCCTCGTGCACGTAGAGGCGCTCGATCGAGATGCACAGCTGGCCCGCGTTGGTGAAGCAGGCCCGGATCGCGCCCTGGGCGGCCACGTCGAGGTCGGCGTCGTCGAGCACGATCATCGGGTTCTTGCCGCCGAGCTCCAGCGAGCAGCCGATGAGCCGCTTGGCCGCCTCCTCGGCGATCTTGCGCCCGCCGCGCGTCGAGCCGGTGAACGCGACGTAGTCGGCGCCGTCGATCAGCGGGTCGCCGACGTCCTCCGGATCGCCGAGCACGACCTGCCAGATGTCGCGCGGCATGCCCAGCTCGGCCAGCAGGTCGATCGTCCAGAGCGTGGACAGCGGGGTCTGGGTGTCGGGCTTGTGCACGACCGCGTTGCCCGCGATCAGGGCGGGGACCACGTCGGTCACGCCGAGGGCCAGCGGGTAGTTCCACGGGCTGATCACCGCGACCACGCCCTTGGGGTGGCGCAGCTCGGCGGCCCGGGTGGCGATCGGGAAGATGCCCTGCCTGCGCTGCGGCTCGAGCAGCCCGGGCGCCCGCCGCGCGTAGTAGAGCGTGCAGCCCGCCACGTCCGCCACTTCCTCGTACGCGTGCCGCCGTGCCTTGCCGGTCTCCCACTGCACGATGTCGAGCAGCTCCCGGCGGCGGTCGAGCAGCGCGTCGTGGAGCCGCAGGAAGGGCCTGATCCGCTCCCGGACCGGCAGCGCCGCCCAGGCCTCCTGCGCCGCCCTCGCCCTGGCGTACGCCGCGCGGACGTCCTCGGGGGTGGAGATCGGGACCTCGGCCAGGACCTCGCCGGTGAACGGCGCGAGGATCTCCCTCGTCTTGCCCTCGGAGGAGACGTGCGTGAGGATCCGGTCGACCACGGCCGCGTCGAGCGTCCGATTCATGGCACCCATGGCGGAAGAATATTCCGGAGCCCCGCTCATGGCTACCGGTAAGTAATGCCTGGAGCCCCGACCGCCGCGGCCGTCGAACCGGGACGGGACGTGATCCGTCTTGGGGGCATGAGGACATCGATTCGTACGGCGGGCATTCTCGCCGCGCTGCTGGCCACGGGAGCCACGGGCTGCGCGGGTGGCCGTACGACACAGGACTTCCCGCCCCCTGCCACGGACCTGACCGGCAAGGTGCGGCTCGTCGCGTACGCCGACTGCGACGAGATGACGGAGGGGCTGCGGCAGGCGGCCGCGCGGAACGTGACCCCCTGGGGCTTCGGGGACGCCATGCTCTACGCGGCCCGCTCCGACGTCGCCGCCGCCAAGCAGGCGACGCCCGAGCAGTCGTACTCGACCACGAACACGCACGAAGCGGGCGTGGACGAGCCCGACCTGGTCAAGACCGACGGCGACCGGGTGATCACGGTCACCCGGGGCGTGCTGCGCGTCGTGGACGCGAAGACCCGGAAGGTCACCGGGACGCTGCGGCTCGTGGCCGAGGACCAGTCGTGGGCCCAGGCCGACCTGCTGGTGCACGGCGACCGCGCGCTCGTGCTGTTCCAGGGCGGCGGGATCATCCCGTTCGGGGCGACGGCCAAGATCCGGGCCGGCTCCGGTGGCCCGAGGTACGTCCTCGTGGACCTGTCCGGCGAGCCGCGCGTCCTCGGCGCGATGACCGTGCACGGGCAGCACATCGACGCCCGCCAGGTCGGCTCCACGGTGCGGCTCGTCGTCCGGTCCCAGCCGGAGATCGCCTTCCCCGCGCCGGAGCAGGACGAATCGGAGAAGGAACTGCTCGAAGGCAACCGCAAGGCCGTGCTGTCCGCCCCCGCCGACGCGTGGCTGCCGTCGTACGACGTCGAGTCGGGCGGCGCGAGCCGCACCGAGCGGGTCGGCTGCGGCCAGGTCAGCCACCCCGACCAGTTCACCGGCACCTCGATGCTGACCATCCACACGATCGACCTGGCCGCCGCCACGCCGTTCGGCTCGCTCACGCCGATCGCGGTCGCGGCCGACGGCGACACCGTGTACGGAACGGCGGGCAGCCTCTACGTCACCAGCAATCCCCGCTGGTGGGCGGCGCGCCCGATCGACGTGGTGCCGCTGCCCGATTCACCGGCAGCGCCCACGGCCACGCCGGAAGCACCGCCCGAGCGCACGGAGGTGCACCGCTTCGACGTCTCCGCCCCCGGCGCCCCGCGCTACGTCACCTCGGGGTCGGTGCCGGGACGGCTGCTGAACCAGTACTCCCTGTCGGAGTACGACGGCCATCTGCGGGTGGCGACGACCAGCGGCGCCGAGGTGTTCGGCGCGAGCCCGGGCACGAGCGAGAGCGGCGTGTACGTGCTCGACGCCGGCACGCTCGCGCAGACGGGCTCGGTCACGGGCCTCGGCAAGGGCGAGCGGATCTACTCGGTGCGGTTCATGGACGGCCTCGGCTACGTGGTGACGTTCCGCCAGACCGACCCCCTGTACACGCTGGATTTGCGGGACCCGGCCGCGCCGAAGGTCACCGGCGAGCTGAAAATCACCGGTTTCTCCGCCTATCTCCACCCGGCGGGCGAGGGGCGGCTCATCGGCATCGGCCAGGAGGCGAGCGAGAAGGGCCGGGTGCTCGGAACGCAGATCTCGCTGTTCGACGTCTCCGACCCGGCCGCGCCTGCGGTGCTGTCGCGGTTCCACCAGGAGAAGTCCGGCTCGGAGGCCGAGTGGGACCCGCACGCCTTCCTCTACTGGCCCGCCACCGGGCTGGCCGTGCTCCCGCTCCAGAACTGGTCCGACGGCGGGATCGCGGGCAGCGCGGCCCTCGCGCTGCGCGTCGGCGACCGCGAGATCACCAAGCTGGGCGTCGTGACCCACCCGCGGCCGACCGCGAAGAGCGACTTCGCCCCCGCCGACCAGGGCATCCGCCGTTCCCTCGTCATCGGCGACGACCTGTGGACCGTGTCCGACACCGGTCTCAAGGTCAGCGACGCCGCCACGCTGGCCGACCGGGCGTGGATCCCCTTCGCCTGACGATCAGTTGCCGTTTCCCCCCGCCTTGGCGAGATCACGCGGGGGCGCGACGGGGACGATCTCCGGCGCGCCGAGACGGATCGCGTCGGCCTCCTGGTCGGTGTCCTGCTCCTGGGAGGCGCGCTCCGCCTCGACCCGCTTGGTGTAGTACTCGACCTCGCGCTTGACCTGATCGGCGTCCCAGCCGAGCGGGCCGGCCATGAGCTCGGCGGCCTCCTGGGCGACCGCGGTCCCCCGGTGGAAGGTCTCGATCGAGATGCGGGTGCGCCGCGTGAGCGCGTCGTTGAGGTGCCCGGCGCCCTCGTGCGTCGCCGCGTACACGATCTCCGCGCGCAGGTAGTCGTCCGCGCCGTCGAGGGGCCGGCCAAGCGAGGGGTCCTCCTGGATGAGCGCCAGCACCTCGTCGATGAGTGAGCCGTACCGCTCCAGCAGGTGCTCGATCCTGGCCACGTGCAGCCCGGAGGAGCGCGCCATGCGGTGGCGGGAGTTCCACAGGGCCTGGTAGCCCTCCGCGCCCGCGAGCGGCACCTGGTCGGTGCAGGACGACGGCACGCGCTGGTCGAGGCCGTGCGCGACCGCGTCGACGGCGTCGGCCGCCATTACCCGGTACGTCGTGAACTTGCCGCCGGCCACCATGACCAGCCCGGGCACGGGGTGGGTGACGACGTGCTCGCGCGAGAGCTTGGAGGTCTCCTCGGACTCGCCGGCCAGCAGCGGCCGCAGCCCGGCGTACACGCCTTCGACGTCGTCCCTGGTCAGCGGCACCGAGAGCACCGAGTTGACCCGGTCGAGCAGGTAGTCGATGTCCGCCCGCGAGGCCGCGGGGTGCGCCTTGTCGAGGTTCCAGCGGGTGTCGGTGGTCCCGATGATCCAGTGCCGGCCCCAGGGGATGACGAACAGCACCGACTTCTCGGTGCGCATGATGAGGCCGGTGAGGGAGTGGATGCGGTCGCGCGGCACCACGAGGTGGATGCCCTTGGACGCGCGCACGTGGATCTGCCCCCGGCCGCCGACGAGTTGCTGGATGTCGTCGGTCCACACGCCGGTCGCGTTGACGACCTGGCGGGCCCGCACGTCCAGCTCGGCGCCGGTCTCCAGGTCGCACACGCGCACCCCGGTGACCCGCTCCCCCTCACGCAGGAAGCCGACCGCCTGCACCCGGGAGGCGACGTGCGCGCCGTACGTCGCGGCGGTGCGCAGCGTGGTCATCACGAAGCGGGCGTCGTCGACCTGGGCGTCCCAGTACTGCACGGCGCCGGTGAACGCCGACCTGCGCAGCGAGGGGACGACCCGCAGCGCCTGGCGGCGGGTCAGGTGGCGGTGCCCCGGCACGCCCCGGGTGAGGCCGAAGGACAGCCCGAGCGTGTCGTAGAGCGCGAGCCCCGCCCCGATGTACGGCCGCTCCCAGCCCGCGTGCGTGAGCGGGAAAAGGAACGGCACCGGCCTGACCAGGTGCGGCGCGATCCGCTTGAGCAGCAGCGACCGCTCCCGCAGGGCCTCCCTGACGAGGTCGAAGTTGAGCTGCTCCAGATAGCGCAGCCCGCCGTGGATCAGCTTGGACGACCGGGACGACGTGCCCGAGGCGAAGTCGCGCGCCTCGACCAGGCCCACCGAGAGCCCGCGGGTCGCCGCGTCGAGCGCGACGCCGGCGCCGACCACGCCGCCGCCGATCACGACGACGTCGAGTTCCTGCGCCTCCATCCGCGCCAGGGCGGCGGTACGTTCTGCCGGGCCGAGCCGTGCCGTCCCCATCCTCGCCGTCATAAGGCTCCTTCTGTACCGCTTTCGCCATTGCCGAGTAAATCTACCCGTGAGTAGCTACCCGGGAATCCATCGTTTCCGTCGCCTTTCCCAAGGATCTCCGGAAATGTCGGTGAACAATCCTGAGGAGCCGCGCCCCGGTCCGTCATCCCGCCCCGGGGCGGGAGGCGGGCGCCGTACGCGGAAGGATGGCGGCATGAGCGTGACTCTCTCCGATGCCCGCGTCGTCACTCCCGACGGCGTCCACGACGGCTGGCTCACCATCGAGGACGGCAGGATCACCCACATCGGGCGCGGGCAGGCCCCGCGCGACGGGCTCGGCCTGGGCGGGCGCACCGTCGTCCCCGGCTTCGTCGACATCCACAGCCACGGCGGCGCCGGCGGAAGCTTCCCCGACGGCGACCCGGAGACCGCCGCCGCGGTCGCGGCCTTCCACCTGAGCCGCGGCTCGACCACCCTCATGGCGAGCCTCGTCACCGCCGCGCCCGACACGCTCGCCCGGGCCGCCGCGACGCTCGCCGACCTGTGCGAGCAGGGCCTGATCGCCGGCATCCACTTCGAGGGGCCGTACATCGCCAGGTCGCGTTGCGGCGCGCACGAGCCGACGCTGCTGCGCGAGCCCGACGTGGCGGAGTTCCGGGCGCTGGTGAAGGCCGGGCGGGGCCACGTCCGCATGCTGACGATCGCGCCCGAACTGCCGAACGCGCTCGACGTGATCAGGGACGCCGCCGCCGAGGGCGTCGTCGCCGCGCTGGGTCACAGCGACGCGACCTACGAGCAGACGATCGAGGGGATCGACGCCGGGGCGACCGTGGCCACCCACCTCTACAACGCGATGCCGCCGCTCGGCCACCGCGCGCCGGGACCGATCGCCGCCCTGCTCCAGGACGAGCGGGTGACCGTCGAACTGATCAACGACGGCGTCCACGTCCACCCGGCGATGCTGCGCCTGGCCATGCACGCCGCGGGCGCGGGCCGTACGGCGCTGATCACGGACGCGATGGCGGCGGCGGGCATGGGCGACGGGCGCTACCCGCTCGGCCCGATGACCGTCGACGTCGTGGACGGGGTGGCCCGGCTCGCCTCCGACACTCCCGGAGGCGGGTCGATCGCCGGCAGCACGCTCACGATGGACGTGGCCTTCCGCCGCACCGTGCGGGAGGCCGGGCGCTCCCTGGTGGACGCCGCGCTGATGGCCTCGCTCACCCCCGCCCGCGTGCTCGGCCTGGACGGCGAGATCGGGTCGATCACGGTCGGCAAGTACGCCGATCTCGTGGTGCTCGACGACGACCTGGGCGTCGGCGGCGTGATGAAGCGCGGCGCGTGGGTCCGTCACCCCTGACCGGTCCCCGGAAAGCCGAAGGCCGGGCCCGGCGGGCCGGCCTCCCCGGCGGCGGCTCAGCGCTGCGGCGGGGCGACGACCACCTCGACACGCTGGAACTCCTTGAGATCGGAGTAGCCGGCGGTGGCCATCGTGCGGCGCAGCGCGCCGAGCAGGTTCATCGAGCCGTCGGCCAGCGACGACGGGCCGTGCAGGATCTCCCGCAGCGTGCCGATCGTGCCGAACTCGACCCGCTTGCCGCGCGGCAGCTCGGGGTGGTGGGCCTCAGAGCCCCAGTGGAACCCGCGGCCGGGGGCCTCGCTGGCCCGCGCGAGCGGCGAGCCCACCATGACGGCGTCGGCGCCGCAGGCGATCGCCTTGGCGATGTCGCCGGAGCCGCCCATGCCGCCGTCGGCGATGACGTGGACGTAGCGGCCGCCCGACTCGTCCATGTAGTCGCGGCGGGCCGCGGCCACGTCGGAGATCGCGGTGGCCATCGGCACGACCACGCCCAGCACGTTGCGGGTGGTGTGCGAGGCGCCGCCGCCGAAGCCGACCAGCACGCCGGCCGCGCCGGTGCGCATGAGGTGCAGCGCCGCCGTGTACGTCGCGCAGCCGCCCACGATTACCGGGACGTCGAGCTCGTAGATGAACTGCTTGAGGTTGAGCGGCTCGGCCCGGCCGGAGACGTGCTCGGCGGAGACCGTCGTGCCGCGGATCACGAAGATGTCCACGCCCGCGTCGATCACGGCCTTGTGGTGCTGCACGGTGCGCTGCGGCGACAGCCGTACGGCGGTCGTGACGCCGGCGGCGCGGATCTCCTCGATACGCCGGCCGATCAGCTCGTCCTTGATCGGCGCGGTGTAGATCTCCTGCAGCCGCCTGGTCGCGGCCTCCCGGTCGAGGGTGGCGACCTCCTCCAGGAGCGGCGCCGGGTCCTCGTAGCGGGTCCACAGCCCTTCGAGGTCGAGCACCCCGAGGCCGCCCAGGCGACCGATCTCGATGGCCGTCTGCGGCGACACGACGCTGTCCATCGGGCTCGCCACGAGCGGAGAGTCGAACCGGTAGGCGTCGATCTGCCAGGAGATCGACACCTCCTCCGGGTCGCGGGTGCGCCGGGAGGGCACGATGCCGATCTCGTCCAGCGCGTAGGCACGCCGCCCGCTCTTGCCGCGCCCGATCTCCACCTGTGTCATATCGCCTGTTCTTTCCGTTTCTTCCGCTACGAGCTAGCGCCCGTGGTAGTTCGGGGCCTCGACCGTCATCTGGATGTCATGCGGGTGGCTCTCCTTGAGCCCGGCCGCGGTGATCGGCATGAGCTGCGCCTTCTCGTGCAGCTCCTGGATCGTCCGGGAGCCGGTGTACCACATGCCCTGCCGCAGACCGCCGACGAGCTGGTGGGCCACCGCCGCGACCGGGCCGCGGTAGGGCACCTGGCCCTCGATGCCCTCGGGGATGTACTTGTCCTCCCCGGACACCCCGGCCTGCGCGTACCTGTCCTTGCTGAACGACGCGCCGCCGCGCTCGCGGTTGCGCACCGCGCCCAGCGACCCCATGCCCCGGTACGACTTGAACTGCTTGCCGTTGATGAAGATCAGCTCACCGGGCGACTCCTCGCAGCCGGCCAGCAGCGAGCCGAGCATGACCGTGTCGGCCCCGGCGGCCAGCGCCTTGGCGATGTCGCCCGAGTACTGCAGGCCGCCGTCGCCGATGACCGGGACGCCGGCGGGCCACACGCCAGCGCGGCCTCGTAGATGGCGGTGAGCTGCGGGGCGCCCACGCCCGCGACGACCCGGGTGGTGCAGATAGAGCCGGGCCCGACGCCCACCTTGACCGCGTCTGCGCCCGCGTCGACCAGCGCCTGCGCGCCCGCGCGGGTGGCGACATTGCCGCCGATGACGTCCACCCGGCCGTTGGCCTTGATCTTGGCGATCATGTCGCACAGGCCGCGCGAGTGCCCGTGCGCGACATCGACGATGATGACGTCCACGCCCGCCTCGATCAGCGTCATGGCGCGCTCCTCGGCGTCGCCCGCGACGCCGACCGCCGCGCCGACCATCAGGCGGCCGTCGGCGTCCTTGGTCGCGAGCGGGTACTGCTCACTCTTGGTGAAGTCCTTGACCGTGATGAGGCCCTGCAGGCGACCGGCCTCGTCCACGAGCGGAAGCTTTTCGACCTTGTTCTGCCGCAGCAGCCGGAACGCCTCGTCGCGGTCGACCCCCACCGGCGCCGTCACCAGCGGCATCGGGGTCATGACGTCGCGCACGGCCCGGCTCTGGTCGCTCTCGAACCGCATGTCGCGATTGGTGACGATGCCCACGAGCACGCCGTCCGCGTCGGTGACCGGGACCCCGGAGATCCGGTAGGTCGCGCACAGCCGCTCGACGTCGGCGAGGGTGTCCTCGGGAGAGCAGGTGACGGGGTTGGTCACCATCCCCGCCTCCGACCGCTTGACCAGGTCGACCTGCTGCGCCTGCTCCTCGATCGAGAGGTTGCGGTGCAGGATGCCGATGCCGCCCTGCCGGGCCATCGCGACCGCCATGCGCGCCTCGGTGACCGTGTCCATCGCGGCCGACACCAGCGGGATGCGCAGCGTGATGGTGCGGGACAGCCGGGTCGTCGTGTCGGCCTCCCCCGGCTGCAGGTCCGAATAGGCGGGAACGAGTAGCACGTCGTCGAACGTGAGTCCCGGTTCGGTGAACTTGGCCATCTGCTGCACCCCTCCTGCGCTGTGGGTCCTCGCGCGTGGGTCCCTCGCCAGACCCGAGGTCAGTCTAGTGGGCGCCCCAAACCGCTTCCGGCAGACCTGTCAAGGGGGAGGGCACAAAAAGTGGGGGGACCGGCTTCCGGTCCCCCCACTTCCCCGCGTCGCGCCCGCCACGCCCGTCGAGCCCCCCTCCGCGCCCGGCAGACGCGGCGTTCCCGGCTAACGCTGGGTCAAGAATGCGTCACGGAGCGTCCACGCGCAATAGCGTAACGTGCAACTGCACAAAGATGCATTTCCTGTCTCTCGAAACTCCGCCCGAAACAAATGCGAAACCTCACTTCGATACAAAAGCCGCCACGGCTCAGCCCTGCCGAATGTGTGAACGGGACGGACAGCGCGGAAAATCCGAGATATTCTCGCGACCCGAAGCGAGTCGGGGATGGGGCGCACGTCGGTGCGCCGGACGCCGGGAAACGTTTTCTCCCAGGGACCAGTGAGCCAGTGGACAGTGAGCCAGTGGGACCGGTGCGCCCAATGCGCCGCGGCGCGACCAGTGTGACCACCGACGGAGCGAGCATGAGTACGACGCGTAACGCCGCCTCCCGGGCCGACCCGTTCGAAAGCCTCGGCCTCTCCCCCGACCAGGCGGCCCTCTACACGGCCATGCTGCGGCTGCACCGTGCGACGCTGACCGAACTGGCCGAGGCGGTCGACCGGCCCGCCGAGGACGTGCTCGACGCCCTGGACGGACTCGTACGGCTCGGCGCGGTGAACCGGCGGCGGGAGGAGTTCCTCGCCCGCCATCCGGTGGCGGCGATCGGGCGGCTGGTGGCCGAGAGGCTGGACCGCATGGCCAGGGAGACCCGCCAGATCGACGAGGTGCTCGCGGCGGCCGGCCGTCTGGCCCATCACTACGACGCGGGCCGCGACTGGCGCAGCGGGCGGTTCTCGGTCGAGCCGGTGAGCGGCGCGGACGAGCTCTGCGAGAGCGTGATCGGCCTCGCCCTGCAGGCGCCCCCCGCCGAACTGGTCATGGCCGTGCCGGACCGCCGCACCATGGCCAGGTTCGCGGACGGGTACGGCGGCCAGTGGATCCAGGCCGCCGAGGACGGCATCCTGCGCCCGCGCATGGTCGTCGCGCTCGACGCCGTGTCCGAGCCCGCCCTGCGAGAGGTGTGCGCGCGGTTCTCCGCGGCGGGCGCGGGGCTGCGCGCCCTCGACACGGTGCCGAGCTGGTTCTTCGCGCTCGGCCACGGCACCGCCGGGCTGCCCGCGGAGTGGGGCGTCCCGCTGCCCGAGCACTCCTACAACTGCTACCTGGTCCACGCCCCGGTGGCGGTGGGGGCGCTACGGGCGCTGTTCGAGGAGCTCTGGGCCCGGGCCGCGCCGATCTCCCCGCACACCAACGCGCTGCAGGTGCTCCGGCTGGCCGCGCACGGCCTGTCCGACGACGCCATCGCCCGCCACCTCGGAGTCTCCGTACGCACGGTGCGGGCCAGGTTCGCCGAGGCGATGTCGGAGCTGGGGGCCCAGTCCCGCTTCCACGCCGGGGTGGAGGCCGCCCGCCGCGGCTGGCTGTGACGCCCGCGTCCCGGGGCGCGGCCCGACGAGCAGATGAGGCGCACTTATCCTCGTGGAGGGGGCCGTGGTCATAAGGTGGGATGCGTGCTGGAAGACGTCCCCCGCGACCCGTTCGCGGATGACCCCAACGACCCCGCGGCGGAGCTTGGAGCGCCCGACGACGTGGAGCCGCTGACGCTCGCGGAACGCGACGAGGCGCTGACCGATCTCGCCGACGTGGAGGTCTTCCGTTCCCTGCTCGAACCCCAGGGCGTGCTCGGGCTCGTCCTCGACTGCCCGGAGTGCGGCGAACAACACTACTTCGACTGGGACCTGCTGCGCGGCAACCTGCGCCAGATGATCGACAACGGCCGGCCGCAGGTGCACGAGCCGGCCTACCAGCCCGATCCGGCCGACTACGTCAGCTGGGAGTACGCCCGGGGCTACGTGGACGGCGTGATCGACACGGAGGAGAGCCGCTGACTGTCCACGTCGGCCACGAGCGCGCCGAGCAGCCGGATGGCGGCGTCCGTACCGCCGACCGGCTCGCGGCGGGCGAGCGCGTCGAGGACGGCGTCCGTCCGCATTACGTCGCCCTCCACGTCGGCATCGCCGTACGACCCGAGGTGGCGAGCCGTACGACGACGTTTCGTGGTCACGCAATCGACTCCAGCTCGGCCAGCTGCCGGAGCCTGGCGAGCGCACGATGCTGCGCGACCCGGACGGCACCTGGTGACATGCCGAGTACATTACCCGTCTCCTCGGCGGACAGGCCCGAGACCACCCGCAGAATGAGAAGCTCGCGCTGCGTGTCCGGGAGCCGGGCGAGCAGGTCGCGGGCGTGCTGCGCCTCGATGTAGCGCACCACCGTCTCCTCCGGCCCGGGGCCCTCGTCGGGCCCGTCCGGCAGGTCCTGCGTCGGCACGGCCGAGCGGACCGAACTGCGCAGCGCGTCGGCCACCTTGTGGGAGGCGATGCCGAAGACGAACGAGGCGAACGGGCGGCCCATGTCGCGGTAGCGCGGCAGCGCCGACAGCACCGCGATGCACACCTCCTGGGCCACGTCGTCGGCGATGTGATACTGACCGGACACCCTGCCCAGTCGAGCCCTGCAGTAGCGGACCACCATCGGGCGCAGGTGTCCCAGCAGTGATTCGATCGCGGTGCGATCTCCCTTTACGGCAAGGCTGGTCAGTTCCCTGAGGTCGGGCTCATCCGATCTCGTCGCAAGCCTTACCCCAGTTGCGGCGTCGGCGACGCATCCCTCGGTCACGTTAGGCATGATGCCCGTCGCGATCGTTCATGTCGTCATGGTTAACGGCTACGGATTGGTCACATTGACGCGGCGATAACGTTCGGTAATCACCTGATCACTCTTCCGTTGGAACATTCCAACCGGAATGCCCAAAAAGAGAGATATACGCCGGACGGCTTGACAGGGAAAAAGAAGCGTGCCGGTCGTTCGCATTGCCTTCGGCCCGGCTTCGCCCGCGACGGCCCGTCCGCGCGGAACGGGCAAAGGGCGGAAAAGCGGTGCGCCCCGCGGTCCACCCTTGCGGGCGGGCGCGGGGCGCGATGCGCGGAAGGCGCGGATCAGTGGCCGTGACCGTGGCCGTGGCCGTGACCGCCGTTGGCGGCCGGAGCCTCCTCCTCGGGCTTGTCCACGACGAGGGCCTCGGTGGTGAGCAGCATGCCGGCGATGGACGCGGCGTTCTGCACGGCCGAGCGGGTCACCTTGACGGGGTCGATGACGCCCTGGCCCACCAGGTCGCCGTACTCGCCGGTGGCGGCGTTGAGGCCCTCACCGACGTTCATCGCGGCGATCTTGGTGGTGACGACGTAGCCCTCCATGCCCGCGTTCTCGGCGATCCAGCGGGCGGGCTCGATCAGCGCCTTGCGGACGATCGAGACACCGGTGGCCTCGTCGCCGGTCAGGCCCAGGTCGTCGAGCTCCTTGGACACGTGCACGAGCGCGGAGCCACCGCCGGAGACGATGCCCTCCTCGATCGCGGCGCGGGTCGCGGAGATCGCGTCCTCGAGGCGATGCTTCTTCTCCTTCAGCTCCACCTCGGTGGCGGCGCCGACGCGCAGCACGCACACACCGCCGGCCAGCTTCGCGAGACGCTCCTGCAGCTTCTCGCGGTCCCAGTCGGAGTCGGACTGCTCGATCGCGACCTTGATCTCGCGGACGCGGTCCTCGATCGCCTGGGCGTCGCCGGCGCCGTCCACGATCGTGGTGGTGTCCTTGTTGACCACGACGCGGCGGGCCGTGCCGAGCACCTCGAGGCCGACGTGCTCCAGCTTGAGGCCGACCTCCTCGCTGACGACCTGGCCGCCGGTGAGGATGGCGATGTCCTGCAGCATGGCCTTGCGGCGGTCGCCGAAGCCGGGGGCCTTGACGGCGACGGAGGTGAAGGTGCCGCGGATCTTGTTGGTCACCAGGACGGCCAGGGCCTCGCCCTCGACGTCCTCGGCGATGACCAGCAGCTGGCGCTTGCTCTGGGCGACCTTCTCCAGCAGCGGCAGGAAGTCCGCGATGGAGGAGATCTTGCCCTGGGTGATGAGGATGTAGGGGTCCTCGAGGACCGCCTCCATGCGCTCGGAGTCGGTCACCATGTAGTGCGACAGGTAGCCCTTGTCGAACTGGAGGCCCTCGGTGAACTCCAGCTCCAGGCCCATCGCGTTGGACTCCTCGACGGTGATGACACCGTCCTTGCCCACCTTGTCGAACGCCTCGGCGATCAGGCCGCCGATCTTCGCGTCCTGCGCGGAGATCGTCGCGACGTTGGCGATCTCCTTCTTGTCCTCGACGTGGCGGGCGCTGGCGAGCAGCCGCTCGCTGACGGCCTGGGCGGCCTTGTCGATGCCGCGCTTGAGCCCCAGCGGCTGCGCGCCGGCGGCCACGTTGCGCAGGCCCTCGCGGACCATGGCCTGGGCCAGGACGGTCGCGGTGGTGGTGCCGTCGCCCGCGATGTCGTTGGTCTTGGTCGCCACTTCCTTGGCGAGCTGGGCGCCCAGGTTCTCGTACGGCTTGTCCAGCTCGACCTCGCGAGCGATGGTCACACCGTCGTTCGTGATCGTCGGGGCACCGAACTTCTTGTCGATGACGACGTTGCGGCCGCGGGGGCCGAGCGTCACCTTGACGGCGTCGGCGAGAGCGTTCACACCACGCTCGAGAGCGCGCCGCGCGTCCTCTTCGAACTCCAGGATCTTCGGCATTCAGGTCTCCTTGTGAGCGCGCGGAGCCCCGGGCGCATGGTCCCGGGGCTCCACAAGCCGGCGCGGCCTACTTCTCGATGATGGCGAGCACGTCGCGGGCCGAGAGCACCAGGTACTCCTCGCCGCCGTACTTGACCTCGGTGCCGCCGTACTTGCTGTAGAGGACGACGTCGCCCTCCTTGACGTCGAGCGGGATGCGCTTCTCGCCGTCCTCGTCCCAGTTGCCCGGGCCCACAGCGAGGACACGGCCCTCCTGCGGCTTCTCCTTGGCGGTGTCCGGGATGACCAGGCCGGAGGCGGTGGTCTGCTCGGCCTCAAGCGGCTGGACCACGATGCGGTCGCCAAGCGGCTTAACGGGAACCTTGGTGGCGGTCGTCACGATCGGACCTCCCCTTCAGATTGCGATGAATGAGCTGAAGAGGCGACCAGCGGCCTGCCGTCGCGGGTGTCAGACCTGTCTCGTCGCTGTTGGCACTCTCGATGGGAGAGTGCCAACACGAAACAGTATGCAAGTGGCGCGTGACAGTCAACACGAACCGGCATCGCAGGTCAGACGCATCCGGCGGCAACGCGCCCGAGATCGCCCGTTCAGCCGTCCGCCGCGCCGGCGTCACCATGGCGCCCTCCGGAGGGAGCGAGGGGGCGACTACGCGGAACAGGTGACGTAGAGGGTGGCCGAGGCGGTGTGCAGGAAGTCGGTGTTCTGGTAGCCGACGAAGTACGTCGGCCCGTTCTGCTGGACGTCGACGACGTCGACCCCGGTGGAGTGCCGCTCCTCGTAACGAGTGACATGCGGATAGGCCGGCGGGCAGCTCACGGTGACCGCTGCGTCGACGCCCGGCGCGATGTCGGCGCGCTGCATGAGTTCCAGGCCTGTCGGGGGCTCGTGCGGCACGTCCGAGCAGAGCACCTCGACCTTCACCGGAATGTTGACCGAGTGCGCGTCCCTCTTCGACTGGGAGTTGGTGAAATTCACCTTCACCTCACGCCCGGCGACGGCGATCTCCTTGTAGTTCAGATACTGGGAGTTGTACGAGTCCTTGACGGAGGACGAGGCCCGGATCGTGACCGGATACGGGATCGTCGAAGGGCACTGCACCTTCACATAGCCCTGGCTCTCCGGGAGGACGGAGGTCGAGTTCGTCATCACCGTCGTCGTCTCGGCCAGCGCCGGGCCACCGAAGGCCGTCAGCGCGGCGGCCACCGCCGCGATCGCACCCAGTCGCATGATCCTGTGCATGCTCGTCTCTCCTCGTTCGTCGTGCTGTGCTTGTGCCGACGACGTTAGAGAGCCGGTCTTGGGGTGCTCTTGGCATGATCGCGTTCGGAGCTTAAAGGACGCTTGGCCCGGACCCCGCCCCGGCGGGATCCGGACTTCGACGTCACGGGCCGGTCCGGCGGCCCTCAGTCTCGGGAGGCGTACGAGCCGGAGCGGACGTCGTCGACGATGCCGGGGCGGCTCGGCTCCCAGCCGAGGACCTTCCTGGCGAGGTCGCCGCTCACCACCTGGCTCAGGGCCAGGCCCTCGGCGAACGGGCGGCCGAGCACCTCGCTCGCCTCGTCGATCGGCCACGGCACGGCCTTCCCCGTACGGCCCGCGGCCGCCGCCACGTCGGCGACGCTCACCGCCTCCTCGGCGACGGCGTGGAAGAGGCTCCCCGGCGCCGCGTTCTCGATCGCGAGCACGAGCAGGTCCGCCAGGTCGTCGACGTGCACGGTCGCCCAGGTCGGCACCGGGCCGCCCGCGTGGACGTACCGGCCGTCCTCCTGCCCGGGGGCGGTGAGCACCGTGGGAATGCCGGCGCCCCGGCCGTACACGATGCCGGGCCTGACGACGACGCCGCCCGCGTCCAGCACGAGCCTCTCCACGCGCGGCCGGTAGCGGGAGGCGGTTATGGGGTTCACCGGCGCGTCCTCGCCCGCCGCCTCGGTCGTGGTGCCGAGAACCCAGACGCCGCTGGTGTAGACGAGCCGCGCGCCCCCTCCGGCCAGCGCCTCGATCGCCGCGACATCCACCTCCTCGTCCCCGACGGGGTTGGCGGCGTGCACGACGACGTCGATGTCCGGCGTCACGGCCTTCCTGAGCGTCTCGGGTTCGTGGAGGTCGCCGTGGCGCACCTCACCCGGTACGGCGGTGTCGCGGGCCCTCGGCCGGACGAGCGCGACCACCTCGTGGCCGCGTTCGGCGAGGCGCTCCGCCAGCGCGGAACCGATGTACCCCGTCGCACCGAGCACCAGGACCTTCATCTCTTTCACCTCGAATACTTCGATGCCTTACTGTTCGACGGAGAAGGTACCCCACGCCCGGCTCACATTTCAACGTCGAAGTGTCGGTTACGATGACGAGGGGAGGAGGAGCGGCGTGGAGGACCCAGGCCGCGCGCTATGAACGACACCCTCACGAACGACGACCTCACGAACGCCACCTGCGCGAACGACGCCGTCGACCAGATCCTCGGCCAGTGGGCGCGGGCGCGTCCGGACGTGGACTGCTCGGCGATGGGAGTGGCCGGGCGGATCTCCCGCGCGTCCCGGCTGCTGGAGAAGGGCATCAAGGAGTACTTCGCCGGGCACGACCTGGAACCGTGGGAGTTCGACGTGCTCGCGACTCTCTTCCGGTCCAACCCCGATCACCGGCTCTGCATGAGCGACCTCGCCACGGCCGCGATGGTCAGCTCCGCGGCGCTCACCAACCGGGTGGACCGCCTCGTCGCCAGGGGCCTGGTGCACCGGGAGGTCTCGCCCACCAACCGCCGCATGGTCCTGATCACCCTCACCGACGAGGGCCGGGAGGTCGTCGACGCGCTGCTGGAGGGCCACGTGGCCAACGAGGAGCGGCTGCTGTCCGGCCTCACCGACGAGGACCGGGAGCGGCTGTCCGGACTGCTCTGCAAGCTGCTCACCTCGCTCGGCGACGTCGGCTCCTGCTGACCGCCCACCGACGTGCGCGCCGGGCAGGCGGTAGCGTCGCGGGCGTGGACCTGGACGCCTTCCGCATGCTGATCACGCCCGCAGGGCGCGGGGCCCTGGACGAGGCCGTGAAGATACTCGCCGACGGCGCCGACCCGGTGGCCGCCGCGAGCGCGTTGCGCAAGAGCCACCCGGCGGACCTCGCGGCGGCGGCGCTCACCCAGGCGTCGCTGCGGCGGCGGGCCGAGGTCAAGTTCGGCCCCGACGCCGCGGTCATGTACTTCACCCCGCACGGGCTGGAGCAGGCCACGCGCCCCGAGGTCGCCGCACACCGCGCCACCAGGATCCGGGCCGCCGGAGGGCCGGAGGGCGGCCCTGCCGTGCTGGACGTCTGCTGTGGCATCGGCGGGGACCTCCTCGCGCTGGCCAGGGCGGGCTGCCCGGTGGACGCCGTGGACCTCGACCTGCTGACCGCGGAGATCGCCCGGGCCAACGCGGCGGCGCTCGGCCTGTCCTCCCTGGTCGGCGTACGGACGGGCGACGCCGCGCTGGCCGACCCCGGCGGATACGGCCTGCTGTTCGCCGACCCCGCCAGAAGGGGGGCGAGGGGACGGACCTTCGACCCGATGGCGTACTCCCCCACGTGGCCGGTCGTGCTCGACCTGGTGGCCCGCGCCCCGGCGGCCTGCCTGAAGGTGGCCCCCGGCATCCCGTACGAGTTCATCCCCGAGGGCGCCGAAGCCGAGTGGGTGTCGTACCGCGGCGAGGTCAAGGAGGCGGCGATCTGGACCGGAATGGGAGCGGGCGGCCGGCGCGCCACCCTGCTGCCGTCCGGGGCCACGCTCACGGCGTCCGGCGCGGAGGCGGAGACCGGGCCGGTGAGCCGCTATCTCTACGAACCCGACGGCGCCGCGGTGCGGGCCCACCTGGTCGCCGAGGTCGCCGCCCTCGTGTCGGGGCACCTCCTCGATCCCCGGATCGCCTACGTCACGAGTGACCGTCTCGTACGCACGGATTGGGCGCCCTGCTACGAGGTGACCGACGTCATGCCGTTCTCGCTCAAACGGCTGAGAGCGGCGCTGCGCGAACGGCGCGTCGGCGCGGTCACCATCAAGAAGCGCGGTTCCGCCGTCGACGTCGAACGGCTGCGCAAGGATCTGCGGCTTTCCGGCGACGATTCCGCCGTGATCGTGCTCACCCGCATCGAGGAACGGCCGTTCGCCCTGCTCTGCCGGCCCGTGACCAGTGCGAACGGGTGAAACAGGAACAATTCACCAGCAATTACCGCCTTTCTCATTCCACGCCTGATGGCCGCGGGTCAGGGCCTAAAGTTGGCCGTCGGGCGTGCCGCCTGTTCGTTCATCTGCGCGAGACCGGGCCGAACCGACGTTTCGGCGAGTGAAGGAGCATTCTCGGTGGAGCATTCCAGCCACAACCTCCTCCAGGCGGGCAGCCAGACCGCCATCTCCGACCGGATGCGTGAACTGCTCGCCCGGGCGGCCCAGGACCACGTCTACGAGCAGCGGACGCAGGGCGCCGTGCTCGACGAGATCCGCCAGCGGCTGGAGGGCATGGAGTGGCTCCTGCGCGAGGTGCGCGAGCGCGAGCTGGGCGGCCTCGGCGTGGCACTCGAGGCGATCACCCAGCGGCTCGACGACATGGCGGTCAGGCGCCCGCCTGGGCGGAGGGGCTGGCCCAGCACATGGAACTGCTGCGCGACCACGTGGACGAGGTCGGCGGCCGGACCCAGGGCCTCGCCGACCGGATGACGGACTTCGCGCACCGGCTCGGCAAGTTCCAGGGGAGCATGGAGGCCGCAGCCGGGCGGTTCACCAGGATCGACAAGGCCCTCGCCGCGCTCACCGAGCGCACCGAGCGGCTGGAGGCCGTCGTCGTCGAACGGCTGGACTCGGTCGGGGGCCGGATCGAGGCCGTGGAGAGCGGCGTGGGAGCCGCCGTGGACGGCATGAACGCGACCGTCGCCGGGCTGAGCGCCGGCATCGGGGACGTCGCCGCCGGGGTGGACGAGATGAGCACCACCATCGCGGGCATGAACGCCGACCTCACCCTGGCGGCGGGGGCCGTCGTGCCCCTCGCGGACGCGGTGCGCAGCAGGCCCGACCGCGAGCAGATCGCCGAGACCGTCTCGGACGCGGTCACCCGCGCCATGGAACCGGCCAGGGGCGACGTGGCCCGGCGGCTCGCCGCGCTGGAGGAGACCATGCTGGCGCTCGCCGAGGTCCTCCTGCGCCCCGCCCGCGGCCACGCCGACTGAGGAATCTCCCTGTCGCCGGCGAGGGCGAGCGGGGCGGCGATCAGACGTTGACGACGGTGATCGGGAGCGACGAGTCGGCCGGGATCTCCAGGGTGGAGGGCTTCGCGCCCGCCGACACCAGGTCCGCGCCGAGCGCCGCCACCATCGCGCCGTTGTCGGTGCACAGGCCGGGCCGCGGCACCCGCAGGCGCACCCCGGCCGCGTCGCAGCGCTCCTGGGCCAGGGCCCGCAGCCGGGAGTTGGCGGCCACGCCGCCCCCCGATCAGCAGGTCCTTCACGTCGTAACGGGCGCACGCCTGCAGGGCCTTGCGGGTGAGCACGTCCACGACCGCCTCCTGGAACGACGCGGCGACGTCGGCCACGGGCACCGCCTCGCCCGCCGCCTCACGGGCCTCCACCCACCGCGCCACGGCCGTCTTCAGCCCCGAGAAGGAGAAGTCGAGGGTGCCGTCGTCGTACTTGCCGCGCGGGAAGGCCACCGCCGCGCCCGAGCCGTCGCGGGCGGCCCGGTCGATGTGGGGCCCGCCGGGGAACGGCAGCCCGAGCACCCGGGCCACCTTGTCGAACGCCTCCCCGGCCGCGTCGTCCACGGTGGACCCGAGCGAGATCACGTCCTGCGCCACGTCGGGCACCAGGAGCAGCGAGGAATGTCCTCCCGACACCAGCAGCGCGATCGAGGGCTTGGGCAGCGGACCGTGCTCCAGTTGGTCCACGGCCACGTGCGCGGCGAGGTGGTTGACCCCGTAGAGCGGGACGCCGAGCCCCAGCGCGTACGCCTTGGCGGCGGCCACGCCGACGAGCAGCGCGCCCGCGAGACCGGGGCCGGCGGTGACGGCGACCGCGTCGATGTCGGAGAAGCGCAGCCCGGCGGCGGCCAGCGCGCTCTCGACCGTGGGCGTCATCGCCTCCAGGTGGGCCCGCGAGGCCACCTCCGGCACCACGCCGCCGAAGCGGGCGTGCTCGTCCATGCTGGAGGCGATGGTGTTGGCCAGCAGCGTGTGGCCGCGGACGATGCCCACGCCCGTCTCGTCGCAGGACGTCTCGATTCCCAGCACGATCGGCTCGTCACGCCTGCTCATGCTCCGCCCCCCAAATCTTCGTGTCCTGGCCCGAGGTCCTTCACCATGGTGATGGCGTCGGTGCCGTCCTCGTAGTAGCGCCGCCGCAGGCCCAGCCGCCGAAAGCCGAACCGCTCGTACATCGCCTGCGCGGGCGGGTTGTCGGCGCGCACCTCCAGGAACACCGAGACCGCGCCGCGCCGTGCGGCCTCGGCGAGCAGTGCGTCCATCAGCGCGGTCCCGACGCCGGCGCGCCGGTGATCGGCGAGGACCGCGATCGTCTGGACGTCGGCCTGGTCACCCGCCGCCGCCAGCCCGGCGTACCCCACCACGCGGTCGCCCACCTCGGCGACGACGTAGTGCCGGGTGCGCGGCTGGTCGGCCAGCTCGCCACGCAACATGGCCTCGCTCCAGGCGTCCGCGGGGAACGTGGTCCTTTCGATGTCCATCACGACCGGCAGATCGTCGTGGGTCATCTGGCGCAGCACGACCTCGGCCTGCCTCATGGGGTGTCCCCGCGGCGGGTCACGCCGTCACCCGCTTCGGCGCCCCGGGCACCTGCGCGTCGGGACGCCGCAGGTAGATGGGCCGCGGCGGGCCGAGCACGGCCAGCTCCCGCGCCTTCTCGACCGAATCCACGCGTCCCTCGGGCACCCGCGCGATCTCGGCCGCCTCCTCCTCGCTCAGCGTCGCGAGGTGCTCGGCCGCCAGGGCCGCGAGCGCTCCCGCCGAGGGAAGTTCCGGACCGCGCACCCGGTCGGCGCCGATCACGTCGGCGTACATGGCGCCGCCCGCGCCGATCACGGGCAGTTCCCCGGGCAGGTCGTGCGGCCGGTCCACGCGCGGCCCGTCGAGCCGCGTACGCGGATCGCCGTACCGCGCCCAGAAGACCTCCCTGCGGCGCGCGTCGGTCGCGACGAGGAACGGCCCGCTCTCCCGCGCGGCGTACGCGAGGGCGTCGAGCGTGCAGACCCCGAACGCGGGCACACCGGCGGTCATGGCCAGCGCCGTCGCCGTCATCAGGCCGACCCGCAGTCCGGTGTACGGCCCGGGGCCGGTCCCGGCGACGATGGCGGTGACGTCCTTGAGCGCTCGCGCCGGACTCGCGCAGGACCTGCTCGACGGCGGGCGCGAGGAGCTCACCATGCCGCCGCGCGTCGATCGTCGTCGACTCCGCCACCACGCGCTCGCCGTCGTACAGCGCGGCGGTGACGGCGGGAGTGGCGGTGTCGAAGGCCAAGACAAGCACGAAGGTCAAGCGTAGTCGCTGTGCGGAGGCGGACGACCACACCCGGGGTCCGGCCCCGGACCCGTTCGTCCTCGTCGCCGCGACGTATGCGGCCCGCGCGCCCGCCGGACGGCCTTGCGGCAGGCGGCGCGGATCAGGCGGCCCGGATCAGGGAGGCGTAGACGATGATGTTGTCGCGGTACTCGTGCCGCGACCAGTCGAAGTTCCCGCCGCAGGTGATCAGGCGCAGGCCGTCCTCGGTGTAGACGCGCTCGGCCGGGAACTCGTCCTTCGGCACGCGCTCCACCGAGTCGACCCGGTAGGAGGCGGTCTTGCCGTCGCTGCGCACCACCTTCACGACCGCTCCCTCACGCAGGTCGCGCAGCCGGTAGAAGACGGCGGGAGCGGTCTTGGTGTCCACGTGGCCGATGATCACGGAGGCGCCGGGGTCGCCCGGCACGGCGCTTCCGGTGTACCAGCCCGCGGTGGACGGCTTGTCGAACGGCGGCAGTTCGACGTCGCCCTCGTCGGACAGGCCGAGCTTCATGAGGGGGGCCTTGAGGTGCAGCGCCGGGATGTCGATCCGCTTGGGGACGACGGAGGACCTGGCGGCGGGCTGGTCCGTCATCCCCTTGCCGCCGGCGACGGCGGCGAACGCGAGCCCGGTGACCACCCCGGCGATGATCACCCCCCGGGTGGACAGCGCCAAGGTCAGGCTCCGGAGCGCCTGCGGGCCACGCCGATGCCGACGCCGAGCGCGGCCAGCAGCACGACGACGGTGACGCCCGTCGGCAGGCCCGAGTCGTCTTCGGGGCCCCCGGCCGCCGTGCCGCCGCCGCCCGCGTGCGGCGCCCGGGTGGGAATCCTCGTGTGGTCCTCGGTGTGGTCGGGTTCCGGCGCGACGATCCTGAACGACGCGCTGCCGATGTCGTTGGTGGCCTCGCAGCGCACCTGCACACGGTAGCCGCCCGCCTTGGCCCCGGCCCTGATGGTCGCGCTGCCGCGCACCATCGGCACGGTCGCGGTCGGGGAGGCCGACGGTGGCGCCGGGGCGACCAGCGTGACGAGCCCCGTGAAGGCGTCGGAGCGGGCGGTCGCCCGATACTCGGTGCCGCCCTGGGGCAGCGGGCACCTGGCGGTGATGTGGATGCTCTTGGTCGACCCGCCGACGATCCGCTTCGGATCGACCTCCACCCGCACGTCCTGCCGCGAGACCGAGACGAGCGGCGTCGGCAGGGCCGGTGTCAGCGTCATCGTGGGGTCGGTGGAGACCGTCTCGGCCGACGCGGTGCAGCCCAGCGCGCCGAACAGTAAGGCTCCTCCGACGGCGACCTGCGTGATCCTGCTCAACGGCACACCTCTTCCACGCCGGTCCCTTACCCAGAAAATCCTTACCGACTCATGGCCGAGGATCTTCCTTGGTCTCGATGATCCACAGGAACGCGGACAGGCGTCAAGGACTGTGCGGCGGACCGGTCTGGATCGCGTACGAACGACGCCCGGCTTGTCCCCGCAGGTCCTTGTCGCACGTCAGAGTCCGTGTTGCGGCCCTTTATGTGGCTCCGTGCCTCAGGGGGAGGGTGCTCAGGTGAGGGAGAGCTCCGACCAGCGCGGGCCCACGCCCGTCACCCGTACGCGGCGCTCCTCGCCCTCGGCGTCCCGCTCGAGGTGGACCTCCAGGCGGTCCTCGGACAGGCCCTCGACCAGGCCCTCGCCCCACTCGACCACGGTCACCGACTCCTCCAGCGAGGCGTCGAGGTCGAGGTCGTCCACCTCCAGCGTGCCGCCCAGCCGGTAGGCATCCACGTGCACGAGCGCCGGCCCGCCGGACAGGGACGGGTGGACCCGGGCGATCACGAACGTGGGGGACGTGATCGGCCCGCGCACCTTCAGGCCCTCCGCGACGCCCTGCACCAGCGTCGTCTTCCCCGCGCCCAGCGGCCCGCTCAGCACGACCAGGTCTCCGGGAGCGAGCAGCGTGGCCAGCCGCGCGCCCAGCGCCCGCGTCTCCTCGGCGGTCGCGGCCCGGAACTCGGCCGTGGTCACGCGTTTCCCCTCTCCGCCCGCTTCAGCAGCTCGCGCAGCGCCTCGTTCACCGCGTCGGGCCGTTCGAGCTGCACGAGATGCGACGTCTCAGGCACGATGGTGAGCTGCGCGGTCGGCACGGCCGCCGCGATCGCCCTGCTGTGGTCGAGCGGCGTCAGCCAGTCGCGCTCCCCCACGATGATCGCGGTCGGCACCTTGTTGAGCACGTCGAGCGCGGTGAGCTTGTCGTGCGACATCAGCGCCGGGTAGAAGTCGGCGATCACCTCCGAGGGGGTGGCCCTGATCATCGACTCGACGAAGTCCACGACGGTCGGGCTGACGTTCTTGGAATCGCCGAACCCGAGGTGACGCAGCGCCAGGAACGACAGGTCGGTGCCGGCCTCACGGCCCCTGTCGACCAGCGCGCCGCTCCTGCGCATGATCGAGACGGCGGGCGGCACCGCGAGGTTGACGAGCTTGGAGACCAGGGCGGGCAGGCCCAGGGTGAGCTCGGCGAGCTTGCCCGCCGAGGTCGCGATCAGCGACACCCCGCGGATCTTGTCGCCGAACAGCTCGGGCCGCCGCTCCGCCAGCGCCATGATCGTCATGCCGCCCATGGAGTGGCCCACCACCACGCACGGCCCGGGGACGAGCTCGTCCAGCACGAGCGCGAGGTCCTCGCCGAGGCGCTCGATCGTGCAGTCGCTGGACATCGCGCGGGCGGACTGGCCGTGGCAGCGCTGGTCCCACAGCACCAGCCGGTAGGAGTCGCGCAGGTCGCGCCGCTGGTAGTGCCAGGAGTCCGAGCACAGGCAGTAGCCGTGGCAGAGCACCACGGTCAGCGGGGCGTCCTCCACGCCGTCGATCTCGGCGTGGATCTTCACGCCGTCCGAGGTCGTGAGCGTCACCGAACGTCCGTGCAGCTCGCCGAAGGGCTCACTCGCCTCCAGGTCCGGCCGCAGGCGGATGCGGCCGACGGCGTACCTCTTGGCGAGCGTGGCCGCCGCCACTCCCGCCGACGCCGCACCGAAGACCGCTCCGGCGATCCCGACCTTGCGACGTGTGCTCATGCCTGCCCTCCTCGCAGCCGCGGCTCAGCGTCCGTCCGTATGGACGCGAGGCACGCGGGATCCGATCCTCGTCACGATCTCATGGGTAATCGTGCCGAGGGAATCCGCCCATTCCTGACAGGTGGGCTCGCCATTGTCCCCCGGGCCGAAAAGGATCACCTCGTCCCCCGCTTCCGCCGGATCGTCACCGAGGTCGATGACGAACTGGTCCATGCACACCCGCCCGGCGATCCGCCGCCGCCGGCCCGCTGCCAGCACCTCCGCCCGGTTGGTCCCGTTTCGCAGGATGCCGTCCGCATACCCGAGAGGGACGAGACCAAGCGTGGTCTCACGCTCCGTGACGTACAGGTGCCCGTACGACACGCCCGAGCCCGGGGCGGCCCGCTTGACCTGCGCGAGCCTGGCCGTCAGCGTCATGGCGGGGCGCAGGCCGAAGTCGCCCAGCTCGGGAATCGGGCTCAGGCCGTAGACCGCGATGCCCGTGCGGACCATGTCGTACCTCGCCCTCGGCAGCGTGACGGTCGCGGCCGAGTTGGCGAAATGACGGATCGCGTCGCTCGGCACGCCCGCCTTGTCGGCGACGGCGAGCGCCTCCTCGAACGCCGCGAGCTGGCTCTCGATGGAGGGATGGCCCGGGATGTCCGCGCAGGCGAAGTGCGACCACAGGCCCACGATCTCGATGGCCCCGCTCGCCCGCGCGGCGAGCGCGTGCTCGACCAGAGACGGCCAGTCCGCCGCCGTCGCGCCACCGCGGGAGTTGCCGGTGTCGGCCTTCAGGTGCACGCGGGCGGTGCGCCCGGTGCGCCGGGCGGCCTCGGCGATGTCGTCGACGACCCACGTCGCGCCGGCCGACAGCTCGACGTCCGCGAGCAGCGCGGCGTCCAGCGGCTCTCCGGGCGTGATGAGCCACGACATGACCGGCGCGGTGACCCCCGCCTCGCGCAGCGCCAGCGCCTCGCGGACGAACGCGGTGCCGAGCCGGGTCGCGCCCGACTCCAGGCACGCCTTCGCCACCGGCGCCGCGCCGTGGCCGTACGCGTCGGCCTTGACGACGGCCATCATCTCGGCGCCGGCGGCCGACTCGGCGAGCAGCCGTACGTTGTGCGTGATGGCGGACAGGTCCACGCGTGCCTCGGCCGGGGTCGCGGAGCGCACCGTTGAGAAGCTCATTTTTCCAGTGTGTCAGGTGGACCCGGGTGGATGCGCCCAACCTGACACCGCACGTCAGAGCGTGCGGAGGGCTTCGGGCAGCGCCTGGGCGACGTCGAGGGCGGCGATCGGCGCCTGTCCGCGTGCCGCGTCGCCGCCTCCGGCGGCCGTCCGCGCCGCGAGCCCGTGGACGTACGCCGCGCACGAGGCCGCGTCGTAGCCGGTCAGCCCGGCGGCGAGCAGGGCGCCCGCGATGCCCGACAGGACGTCGCCCGTGCCGCCCGTGGCCAGCCAGGGCGTGCCCGTGGTGTTGACCCGCACCGGCCTGTCCTCCTCCGCCACGAGCGTGGTCGAGCCCTTGAGCAGCACCGTCGCCCCCAGCTCGGCGGCGGCCCTGCGCACGTGTTCGAGCCGCCCGGCCTCGATGCGCTCGCGCGGCACGCCGAGCAGCCGCGACAGCTCCCCCGCGTGCGGCGTGAGCACGGTGGGGGCGGCCCGGCGCAGCAGCGTGCGGTCCTTGGCGACCAGCGTCAGCCCGTCGGCGTCCACCAGCACGGGCACCCCGGTGGACAGCACGGCGCGGGCCACCGCGTGCGCCTCCGGGCCCGTCCCGAGCCCGGGGCCGAGCACCCACGCCTGCACCCGCCCGACCTCGTCCAGCGAGCTCTTCAGCACCAGCGACGGATCGAGCACGGTCGTGATGGCCTCCGGCCAGCGGGCCCTGACCAGCCGCACCGGCTCGGCGGAGCTCGCGAAGCGGACCAGCCCCGCGCCGGCGCGCACCGCGCCGCCGACCGAGAGCACGGCGGCCCCGGTGTACCTGTCGCTGCCCGCGGCGATCCCGACCACGCCCCGCCGGTACTTGTCGCTCTCCGCGCCCGGCCTGGGCAGCAGGTCGGCCACGTCGTCGCCGGTCAGCGCGGCCACCTCGGGGTCCGGCAGGAAGGGCCCCAGGCCGATGTCCACCAGCTCGACCGACCCCGCGCGGGCGGCGCCGGGATCGACCAGCAGGCCGGCCTTGTACGCGCCGAACGTCACCGTCAGGTGCGCGCGGACCGCCGGTCCCTCGACCCGTCCGCTGCTCGCGTCCACCCCGCTCGGCACGTCGACCGCGACGACCAGGCCGCCGGTCTCGGCGGTCAGCTCCGCCAGCGTCGCGTACGGCTCCCGCAGGGCCCCGCTGCCCCCGATGCCGACGAGGCCGTCCATGACGAGGTCGGCGCCGGCCAGCACTTCGCGCGCCCGCGCGGCCTCGTACGGCTGCGCCCGGCCGCCCGCCCGCCGCAACGCGGCCAGGCCGCCCTCGTGGGTGCGCGAGCCGGCGAGGACCGCCTCCACCCGCGCTCCCCTGCGGGCCAGGCGGGCTCCGGCGTACAGGGCGTCACCGCCGTTGTCGCCGCTGCCGATGAGCAGCGCGACGCGCGAGCCGTACACCCGGCCGCAGGAGCCGGCGAGCAGCTGCGCGCAGACCGCGGCGAGCCCGGCGGCGGCCCTGTCCATCAGCGTCCCCTCGGGGAGCCTCGCCATCAGCGCCAGCTCGGCGGAGCGGATCTGGTCGGAGGTGTAGGCGGTCCGCATGCGTCCGACGGTAGCCTGCCGCGTCGGCGATGGCGATCACCGGCCCGTTGAGGGCTCCCGCTCAGGACTCGGCGACGACGTAGGCGACCGCCATGCCGCCGTCGTGCGACAGGGAGACGTGCCATCGGCGTACGCCGAGGTCGCGGGCCACCTCGGCGGCCCGGCCCGTGATCCTCAGCTCGGGCCGGCCGTGTTCGCCGCGCACGACCTCCGCGTCGAGGTGCCGCAGGCCTGGTGGAGCCCCGAGGGCCTTGGCCACGGCCTCCTTCGCGGCGAACCGCGTGGCCAGCGACTCCAGCGACAGCGCGCACTCGGCATCGGTGAACAGGCGCCCGCGCAGCGCGGGCGTGCGCTCCAGGGCCGCGCCAAGGCGCGCCACCTCGACCACGTCCACCCCGATGCCCACGATCACACCGCCAGCGTACGGCGCGACCAGTGACACGGAGCGAAGGTTCTTCCCCGTCGCGCACCGAAGTAATCCATCGATTTTTGTCCACAGGCTGTGCACGACCCCGGGTGGGGGCGCGGAAAGGCCATGGCTACGCTTGCCGTCGTGGCAGATGGGGACGCGTACGTCGAGCTGAGCCGGGAGCAGTGGCGTGACCTGCGCAAGAACACACCGCTCACGCTCACCGAGGCGGAGCTGGAGGAACTGCGCGGCGTCCACGATCCGATCGACCTGTCCGAGGTCACCGACATCTACCTGCCGCTCACCCGGCTGCTGAACCTGCACTTCACCGGCTCGCGGCAGCGCGGCGCGGCCGTCGGCGCGTTCCTCGGGGAGCAGGACGCGCCCCCGCCGTACGTGCTGGGCATCGCGGGCAGCGTCGCGGTCGGCAAGTCGACCACGGCGCGGCTGCTGCACACGCTGCTCGCCCGCTGGCCCGAGCACCCCCGGGTCGACCTGATCACCACCGACAGCTTCCTGTACCCCAACAAGGTGCTGGAAGAGCGCGGGATCATGCATCGCAAGGGCTTTCCCGAGAGCTACGACCGGCGGGCGCTGGTGAGCTTCGTGGCCGACGTGAAGGCGGGCCGCCACTCGGTGGAGGCGCCGGTCTACAGCCACCTGGAGTACGACATCGTGCCCGGCGCGGCGCAGACGGTGGACCGGCCGGACATCCTCCTCGTCGAGGGGCTCAACGTCCTGCAGCCCGCGCCGCCGGACGCCCTGGCGGTCTACGACTACTTCGACTTCTCCATCTACGTGGACGCCCGGATGGAGGACATCCGCACCTGGTACGTGGAGCGCTTCCACAAGCTGCGCCGTACGGCCTTCTCCGACCCGAAGTCCTACTTCCGGCACATCGCGGCGCTGTCACAGGAGGAGGCGACCACGTTCGCCGAGAACGTGTGGCGGGAGATCAACGAACGCAACCTGGTCGAGAACATCGCCCCCACCCGCCGCCGGGCCGGCCTGATCCTGCACAAGGGTCCCGACCACTCCGTCAGACGGGTGCGGCTGCGCAGAACCTAGGATTCAGCCGTGCTGCATCTGCGGGTCATCGCCCCGTTCCAGCGGACCGACCAGGTCATCGAGGTGCTCGACCGTACGCCGGGGGTCACGAACGTCGTGCTCCTGGCCAAGGCGGCCAGGCGGCCTGAGGGCGACGTCGTGCTCGCCGACGTCGCCAGGGAGGCGGCCAACACGGTCATCGGTCAGCTCAAGGCGCTCGGCCTGGAGCGGGACGGCTCGATCACGGCCGAGGAGATCGAGCTGTCGATCTCCCGAGGCGCCGCCGAGGCGGAGGAGCGGGCACCGGGCGAGGGCGACGACGCGGTCGTGTGGGACCACTTCGAGCAGCGTGTGGCCCTCGACAGCCGCATCACGTGGGCGTTCCTGGCGTTCCTCGCCATCGCCACGCAGATCGCCGCGATCGGCGTGCTCATCCCCTCGCAGATCCTGATCGTCGGCGCGATGGTCCTCGGGCCGGAGTTCGGCGCGGTGGCGGCCGTCTCGTTCGGCCTGCTCCGCCGCCGGTGGCCGCTCGTCGGCACCGCGGCCCGCACGCTCGCCGTGGGCTTCGCGTCCGCGATCGCCGTCACCCTGGCCTGCGCCCTCGTCTCGCGCGGCCTCGGCTGGATCACGCCCGACAGCCTGCGGCACCACGACGAGGTGCGCTTCATCGTGACGCCCGACCGGTGGTCGTTCATCGTGGCGCTGCTGGCCGGCGCGGCCGGGGTGCTGTCGATCACGGCGGGCAAGTCCTCCGCGCTGGTGGGCGTCTTCATCTCCGTCACCACCGTCCCCGCGGCCGGCTACATGGCCGTGGCCCTGGCGCTGTGGCGCTGGGACGAGGTCGGCGGCTCGGCGCTGCAGCTCCTCGTCAACATCGCCGGGATGGTCGTCGCCGGCACGCTGACGCTGTTCCTCCAGCGCTCGCTGTGGTCCCGGTACGGCGGCGGTCGGCAACGGGCGTGAGAGGCATACCTGAGGCGTAGGCGGGTTCCTCCATCAGACGGAGGCCCGGCGGACGTCCCGCCCAGTAGGGTCGGATCATGACAGCGAGCGCGACCCCATGCTTCGCGACCGAGGGGCTGACCAAGCGCTTCCCCCGCGTCACGGCGCTCGACGACCTCACGGTCGCGGCCGGAACCGGCGTGACCGGCCTGGTGGGCGCCAACGGCGCGGGCAAGTCGACGCTTATCAAGATCCTGCTCGGCCTGCTCCCGACGACCTCCGGACGCGCCTCGGTGCTCGGCCTCGACACGGCCACCCAGGGCCCGGAGATCCGGCGCGTCGTCGGTTACATGCCCGAGCACGACTGCCTGCCCCCGGACATGTCCGCGACCGAGTTCGTGGTGCACATGGCCCAGATGTCCGGGCTGCCGCGTACGGCCGCCCGCGAGCGCGCCGCCGACACCCTGCGCCACGTCGGGCTGGACGAGGAGCGCTACCGCCCGATGGGCGGCTACTCCACCGGCATGCGGCAGCGGGTCAAGCTCGCCCAGGCCCTCGTCCACGACCCGAAGCTGGTGTTCCTCGACGAGCCCACCAACGGACTCGACCCGCAGGGCCGCGACGACATGCTCGCGCTGATCCGTCGCGTCGGCACCGAGTTCGGCATCAACGTGCTGGTCACCTCCCACCTGCTCGGCGAGCTTGAGCGGGTGTGCGACCACGTCATCGTCATCGACGGCGGGCGGCTGCTGCGCTCCTCGGCGATCCGGGAGTTCACCCGGGCCGAGCAGACCATCGCGGTGGAGGTCGAGGAAGGACAGCAGCGGCTGGCCGAGCGCCTGACCGCGGGCGGCGAGACGGTCGCCGCGCAGGGCAGGCTGCTGACGGTCCAGGTGTCCGCGGACGACCCCGGCCGCACCTACGACGCCGTACGCGACGCCGTCTGCGACCTCGGCCTCAGCCTCCTGCGGCTGGAGCAGCGCCGGGGCCGCATCGAGGACGTGTTCAAGGAGCCGGTGGCATGACGACAGAGCCGACCGCGGTCATCCACGACATCGGATACCGCCACTACGACGGCGTACGGCTGGGGCGCGGCAGGGCGACGCTCGCCCTCGGCGTGCAGAGCCTGCGCGGCGTGTTCGGGCTCGGCCGCACGATCCGCGCCAAGATCATGCCGCTGCTCCTGGTCGCGATCATGCTGATGCCGACGGTCGTGTCGATCGGCGTGATGGCGCTCGCCAAGCAGTTCGTGATGCCCTATCCGAACTACGCGGTCTTCATGCAGGCGGTGATCGCGGTCTTCCTGGCCGCCCAGTCGCCCTACCTGGTCGCACCGGACCTGCGTTTCCGCGTGCTGCCGCTGTATCTGTCCCGCCCGCTGACCGTGACCGACTACGTCCTGGCGAAGCTGACCGCGCTCGCGGTCGCGCTGTTCGGGCTGCTGGCCGTGCCGCTGACGATTCAGTTCGTCGGCGAACTCCTGGTGGACCTGCCCGGGCCGCCGCACACCGCGGATTACCTCGGCGCCCTCGGCGGCGCGGTCCTCCACGCGGTGCTGCTGTCCTCCGTGGGCATCGCCCTCGCGTCGTTCACCCCGCGCCGCGGTCTCGGCGTCGCGTCGGTGATCGCTTTCTACATGTTCACCGCCGCCGTCTCCGGGATCTTCGCCGGCGTGCTGATCTCGTCGGGACGCGACTCCCTCGCCGGGTGGGCCCTGCTCCTCAACCCGTTCTTCCTCGTCGACTACGTCCAGTCGGCCCTGTTCGGCACCGAGCCCGTCAACACAGAGATGGCTCCGCCCGGCATCGCGTCCTGCCTGATCCTGCTGGCCGTGGTCGCCCTGGCCGTGACGGGCGTCCTCCTGCGCTACCGGAAGGCGGCGTCGTGACCACCACAAGCTCCCCCGTGACCACCCGCCAGGGCGTGCTCGAACTCGCCCAGGTGTCCCGCTGGTACGGCAACGTCGTGGCGGTCAACGACGTCACGATGACGATCGGGCCCGGCGTCACCGGCCTGCTCGGGCCGAACGGCGCGGGCAAGTCGACGCTGCTGCACATGATGGCCGGGTTCCTCGCGCCGTCCAACGGCACGGCGACCCTCGACGGGCGGCGCATCTGGCACAACCACGAGATCTACCGGCAGATCGGCCTGGTCCCCGAGAAGGAGGCCGTGTACGGCTTCCTCACCGGATGGCAGTTCGTGCTGTCGTCGGCCCGGCTGCACGGCCTGCCCTCGCCCGCCGACGCGGCCCGGCGGGCCCTCGACCTGGTGGAGATGACGGACGCCTCCGGCCGCCGCATCGAGACGTACTCGAAGGGCATGCGGCAGCGCGTCAAGGTCGCCGCGGCCCTCGTCCACGACCCCCAGGTGCTGCTCCTGGACGAGCCGTTCAACGGCATGGACCCCCGGCAGCGGCTCCACCTCATGGGCCTCGTGCGCCGCATGGGCGAGGAGGGCCGGACGATCCTGTTCAGCTCGCACATCCTCGAAGAGGTCGAGCGGGTGGCCCACCACATCGAGGTCCTGGTCGCGGGGCGGCACGCCGCGTCGGGCGACTACCGCGAGATCCGGCGCCGCATGGCCGACCGGCCGCACCTGTTCCGGGTCAGGTCGAGCGACGACCGGCGTCTGGCCGCCGCGCTCATCGGCGACCCCTCCTCCAGCGCGGTCTCGCTGACCGAGCAGGGCGTCGAGGTCCAGGTGACCGACTACGCGCGCTTCACCGCGCTGCTGCCGCGGATGGCGCGCGACCTCGCCGTACACCTGTGGCAGGTCTCCCCCACCGACGAGGACCTGGAAAGCGTCTTCTCCTACCTCATCTCCGGGAGCACGCGATGAACACGGTGGTGGCGGACATCACCTACCGGGCCATGCTCGGGCGCAAGCGGATCTGGCTGCTGATTCTGCTGCCGGTGGCGCTGGTCGCGCTCGCCGCGCTGCTCAGGCTGGTCAACGGCCAGAACGAGCAGACGGCCGTCCTTCTGATGAAGAGCTTCGCGATCGGCACGATGCTGCCGCTGCTCGGGCTGATCGCTGGAACGGGTGTGATCGCGCCGGAGATCGAGGACGGCACGATCATCCATCTGCTGGCCAAGCCGATCTCACGGCCGGTGATCGCGGTGACGAAGTTCGTGGTCGCGGCCTCCCTCGTCGCGGTGCTCGCGGCCGTCTCGACCTACGCCGCCGCCTACCTCCTGGCCGGCTCGGAGTCGGGCGTCGCGACCGGCTTCACCCTCGGGGCGCTGTTCGGCGGCGTCGCGTACGCCGCGGTGTTCCTGCTGCTTGGCGTGCTCACCCGGCACGCGGTCGCGGTCGGCGTGATCTACGCCCTCGTGTGGGAGGGCGTGGTCGGCGGCTACGTGCCCGGCGCGCGGAAGTTCTCCATCCAGCAGTGGGCCCAGTCGCTCGCCGACCAGGTCTCCTCCTCGCCCTTCTTCTCCACCGAGGTGACGCTCGGCTTCGCCGTGCCGGCGATGGTCATCGTCACGATCGGCGCCGTCGTCTGGACCGGCCAGCGCCTGCGCTCCCTCTCCCTGACCGGCGACGACTAGTTCTGGACGTTCTAGAGGTTGAAGCCGCCGGACACCTCGATGTCCTGAGCGGTGACCCAACGGCTCTCGTCGGAGACCAGTGTGGCGATCACCGCGCCGACGTCGCCGGGTTCGCCGACCCGGCCGAGCGCGGTCCTCGCCGCGAGGGCCGGGACGACCTCGGGGAACCGGGTGAAGGCGTCGTCGCCGAGGCGGGTGCGGGTCGGACCCGGTGAGACGGCGTTGACGCGGATCCCGCGCGTGCTGAACTCCTTGGCCATGTAGCGGGTCAGCACGACCAGGCCGCCCTTCATCGACGCGTAGGCCGAGTAGCCGGGCTCCAGGCCGGCCTTCGCCACCGAGCTGCTGCTCGTGTTGACGATGGCCCCGCCGTCCGCCATCAGGGACAGCAGCCTCTGCGTGAGGAAGTACGGTCCCTTGAGCAGGACCCGCATGAGCCTGTCGAACGTCTCCTCGCTCGTGTCCTCGATCAACGACGCCTCCGAGGCGCCGGCGTTGTTCACCAGGTAGTCGAAGGTGTCGCGCTGCCACATGTCGCGCAGCACGTCGGTTACGGTGTCGCGGAAGGCCGCGAAGGTGCCGGTCTCGCCGACATCCAGCGGCAGTGCGACGGCCCTGCCGCCCTCCTTCTCGATGGCGGCGACCGTCTCCAGTCCTCCTTGCCGGTTGTTGCCGTAGGTCAGGATGACTCCGGTTCCGCGTTTGGCGATCTCGACGGCGGCGCTCTGTCCGATGCCGGAGCTGGCGCCCGTGACGATGGCGACTTTCATTGTCCTTCTCCTGCGGTGTGGTCGTAGGTGTCAGCGAGTGAACTCGGCGGCGGGCTCCGGGGACAGGACTCGGGCGAGCCAGTCGGTGCGTGTACGGCGGGCCGTGGCCGAGATCCGCGCCTGGGGATACAGGGCGTCGAATCCATGGAAGCCGCCCGCCCAGACGTGTAGCTCCGCCTGGCCGCCGGCCGCCCAGATGCGGGTGGCGTAGTCGGCGTCCTCGTCCCGGAAGACCTCGGCTGAGCCGGTGTCGACGTAGGTGGCCGGCAGGGCCGACAGGTCGCCCGCCAGCGCGGGCGAGACGTACGGGGGCACCTCGTCGCCGGTGAGGTCGCCGAGGACGGAGCGCCATCCGAACTCGTTCATCTCGCGGGTCCAGACGCCCGGCTCGCCGGAGAACTGGCGGCTCGACGTGCTGGTGTTGCGGTGGTCGAGCATGGGGCAGATCAGCATCTGCGCGGCGATCGGCGGGGTGCCGCGGTCGCGGGCCAGCAGGGTGACGCCGGCGGCGAGGCCGCCGCCCGCGCTGGCGCCCGCGACGACGATCCGGGCGGGGTCGATGCCGAGTTCGGCGGAGTGCTCGGCGATCCAGAGCAGGCCCTGGTAGCAGTCGTCGACCAGGGCGGTGCCGGTGGCCTCCGGTGCGAGCCGATACTCCACGGAGACCACGACCGCGCCGAACCGGTCGAGCCACTCCAGCGGGATGTCGATCTGCGAGAAGCGGTCGCCCATGACCATTCCGCCGCCGTGGATCCAGTAGACGCAGGGCGCGGCGGTGGCGTGGGCGTTCGCCGGGGTGAAGACCGACAGAGGGATCGAGGCCCCGTCCGTGGCGGGCGCGGCGACCTCGCGCCGGTCCACCTGCCGGTGTGCGAGGAGGGAGTCGACGGGTGCCGACGGGAGCCGACGCAGTTGCGTGAGCACTTCCGGGGTGAGCTGCGACATGAGGGGCATGTCGGCCAGCAGCTCACGCAGCTCGGGGTCCAGGCCGGGTCGTGCCGGGGTCATGGTCACTGCCTTTCGCGGGGGAGGGGTGGGCCGCTGAGTGATCGGCGAGGTCAGAAGGCGGCCTTGCCGCGCACCGGGACGAAGTCGGCGTACTCGGACTCCTTGGCCACCAGCTCGCCGAGCCGCGCGACGATGGCCTGGGCGGCCTCGCCGGCGAAGATCCGGTGGTGGTCCTCCTCGCTGGTCCAGCCCTCGATGACGTGGACGACGTCGGGGTCGGACGCGGAACGGGAGACCAGATAGACGACGCAGTGCTCGCTCGCGCCGGGGCCGCCCTCGTCCAGTCCGGTCAGCAGCAGGTCGACCAGCCGGTCGCCCATTCCGGGCTTGGCGGTCAGGGTGGCGGCGAAGCCGTGGTTGGCGGTCATGCACGCCCTCTCTTTCGGTGGGGGGCTGAGGTGATTCCATTGAATCGGCATGACCTGCGGAAACGTTAGAACGATGCTCCTTCGTCCTTGCACGATCCTCTCGCGTACGGGAACGCCGGCAGGGAACCGTGCTGCAATGGCCGCATGTGCCTCGAAGAGCTCCGCACCCTGCTGGCCCGGCATGCCCGGCCCGACGGGACCACCGCCATCGACGGCGTCCTCGTCTCGAAGGTCGACCGGTCGGACCCGCCGGCGCCCTCGATGTCCGGCACCGTGCTGGCGGTCATCGCCCAGGGCGCCAAACGCCTCGCACTGGGCGACCGGATCTTCGAGTACGGCGCCGGGCAGTACCTGGTGGCGTCGGTCGACCTCCCGGTCACCGGGCAGTTCACCCAGGCGGACCCCGAGCGGCCGGCGCTGGGCTTCGGTCTCGTCCTGGAGCCGTCCGCCGTCGCCGAGTTGCTGCTGCGGGCCGGGCCCGGAGACAGTCCCCCCGCCGGTGGAGGCGCGGCGCCGGGGATCGCCGTCAGCGACGCTCCGGCTCCGCTGCTCGACGCGGTGGTCCGGCTGCTGCGCCTGCTCGACGAGCCCCGCGACCGGACCGTGCTGGCCCCGCTGGTCAAGCGCGAGATCCTCTGGCGCGTGATCACCGGCGAGCAGGGCGCGACGGTTCGCCAGCTCGGCCTCGCCGACAGCGGCCTCAGCCACATCTCCCGGGCCGTGCGCTGGATCCGCGAGCACTACGCGCAAGCCTTCCGGGTCGAGGACCTGGCGCGGCTGTCCGGCATGAGCGTCTCCGCCTTCTACCGCAACTTCCACGCGGTGACCGCGATGAGCCCCATCCAGTTCCAGAAGCAGATCCGGCTGCAGGAGGCCCGGCTGCTGCTCACCACCCACCCGGGCGACGTCACCGGAGTCGGCCACCGCGTCGGCTATGACAACCCGTCCCAGTTCAGCCGGGAGTACCGCCGCCAGTTCGGAGCGCCTCCCAGCCAGGACGCCGCCCGTCTGCGCCACGGCGTCCACGGCCCCGCGGCCGTCCTCCCCTGACCTGACCCCGTCGCGGCACAACGACGTACGGACGGCCGCCGCGATCGTGGGGCCGTCCGTACGCCGACGAGACGTCAGAAGGGGCAGGTGCTGCGGTACTCCTCGACGAGCAGGCCGCTGCTCGGGCCGGGGCAGAGGAACCTGCCGTAGCGGGTGTCGTCGTCGACGAACCGCTTCATCCAGGCCACGGCGTACTTGCCGATGGTGGTGTTGGTCGTGTTCGGCGCGAAGTGGGTGGCGTTGTTCAGCTCCAGGTACGCCTTGTCGAGCGACGAGGGCAGGCTGGTGTAGAAGGGCTCCGCGTGCGAGGCGACCGGTGCGACCGTGTCGTTGTCCGCACCGATGATCAGCGTGGGGGTCTGCACGCCCGACCAGGTCTTGTCGAGGTTCCACGGCGTCAGCGGGACCGCGGCCCGCAGGGAGGGCCGGTCGGCCACGGCCTCCAGCGTGCCGCCGCCGCCCATCGAGTGGCCCATGACGCCGAGCCTGGTCGCGTCCACCCGGCCGCGGACCGAGCTGCGCTGAGTCAGGTAGTCGAGCGCGGCCAGCAGTTGCCGGCCCCGGCTGTCGGGCTGGTCGAGCCGCGTCAGCGTGTCGATGTTGAACACCACGAAGCCGTGCGAGGCGAGCCGGGCGGCCAGCCAGGCGAGGCTCGACTTGTCGGCCGTGTAGCCGGGGGCGATGGCCACGCCGCCGAAGGTCCCCTCGGACGTGGTGGTCGGGTAGTAGATGGTCCCGCCGCCGAAGCCGCTCACCGACAGCGACGACACGTCGATCTGCGCGGTCGCATACGGCCCGCGCGACGCCTCGAGCAGGGCGTCGGTGGGGTCGGGGCCGTGTACGGCGGCGTGGGCGGCGGGAGCGGCGAGGCCGCCGGCCAGTGCGAGCAGCACGACGAGCAGCAGCGTCGTGACCGCGGAGGACATGCGTCGCAGCAGTGGGGTTGGGGGGTGTGTCGGCACGTCGGTGCACTCCCTGGGGGTAGGAGTGGGACCGGCCACGCGGGCCGGTTCCCGCGAACGGTTTGACCGCCGTCACTGTCGCGCCGTCAACCCCGGACGCGCATCGGTGAAATCACCGGTCCCCGCGACTCACCGGCCTCACGACAGAAGGCGGGTCAGCTCAACCCGGGAGCGCACGCCGAGCCTGGCGAAGATGTTCCTCAGGTGGTGCTCCACCGTGCGCGGGCTGATGAACAGCCGGGCCGCCACCTCGCGGTTCGTCGCGCCCTCCGCCACGAGGGCGGCGATCTGGAACTGCTGCGCCGTGAGCAGGCGGCCGGCCTCGGAGCGGGAGCCCGAGGGCCGCACCGACTCCCCGGCCGCGCGCAACTCCGCGCGGGCGTGCTCGCTCCACAGGCGGGCGCCGTACCGCTCGAACGTCTCCAGCGCGCCGTGCAGGTGCTCGCGAGCCGCGCCGGGGCGGCGCGACCGCCGGAGCATGCCGCCGTACAGCAGGCGCGTGCGGGCGGTCTCGAACGCGCACGCCCCCTGACGGTGCAGTTCCAGTGCCTGCGTGAAGCGCTCCCCGGCCTCCGCCGGGGGTGCGAGCAGCGCGTGGCACCGGGCGGCCAGCGCCAGCCGGTCGGGGTCACGGGTGCTGTCGGCCCAGCGGTCCAGCATGACGAGCGCGTCCCGCGCCTGCGCGATGTCCCCGGTGCGTACGGCGCTCTCGACGAGCAGCGGCGTCGCCATCACCCGTACGACGAGGGGGTCGCCGGTGCGGGCCACCGTGCGCAGGCGGTTCACGGCGTCGGCGTGGCGGTTCGCCGCGACGTCCAGATGGGCCAGGGCCAGCGTGCCGAGCGCCTCGGCCACGCTGACGCCGTGGGCGGCGGCCAGCTCGACGGCCCGCGCCGCCCGCAGGACGCAGGTCTCCTCGTCGCCCGCGACGGCGGCGGTGAACGCGAGCCAGGCGAGGTGCTGCGCGCCGCTGGTGGCCCGGCCCGTCTCCTGTGCCAGGCGCAGGCCGTCCATGGCGTTGGCCGCCACCGCGTCGTAACGGCCGCTCCACAGCTGGGCCTGGATCAGGATCTCCAGCATCTGCGGCATGCTGGCGACCGCGCCGTGGGCACGCGCCACCTCGACCGCCCGCGACGCCAGCGTGAGCGCGTCGGCGCCGTTGCCGAGCAGGAGGTTCGCGACGCCGCCCCACACGAGCACCGAGGGGCTCCCGACCGAGGGCGGCACCATCACCCCGGTGGCCACGCGGCGCAGCGACGCGGTGGCCTCGCGATGCCGGCCCCGGAACGTCGCGGCCATGCCCGCCAGATACTCCAGCGCCAGGCGCGTGACGTGGTCGTCGTCGGGCCGCCGCAACGTCTCGGCGCGCCGCGCGATCGCCAGGAACCGGCGGTTGTCCCCCGCCAGGTAGCTCGCCTCGCCCGCCCTGACCAGCGCGCGTACGGCCTGCTCGCGGTCGGTCCGCAGCAGCCGCTCGGCGGCGGCGAGCAGCGTGTCGCAGGCGCTGTCGGTCTTGCCCGCACGCAACTCCAGGCTGCCCCTGACCAGTTCGGCCCGGGCGCGCACCTCGGCGCCGGCCGCGAGCGTGTCGATCCGGGACAGCAGCGACCTCGCCCGCTGCGGCTGTCCCGCCTGCCAGGCGTAACGTGCGGCGGCGGCCAGCCGCGCGGCCTTGGCCTCGCCCTGCCCGGTGAGCTCGGCCGCCCGTTCGAGGACGCGGAACGGTTCCGGGAAGGCCGCCGCCTTCGGCGCCGCCGTGAGCGCCCGTACGAGGTCCTCGGCGAGCCGTGCCGGGGGGACCGTCGAGGGCGGCGGCGCGGTGCCAGGCCCGCCGCAGCCGCTGGTGCTCCCCGCCGGAAACGCCGTCGAGAAGGCTCGCCAGCAGGCGATGGGCGGCCCGCCGCCGGGCGAGGGACGCCTCGGCGTACGCCACGTGCCGCAGGATCGGGTCGGCGAGGTCGAAGCCGCCGTCCGGCGATTCGACGACGACGCCCGCGGTCTCCGCCGCCTCCAGGGCCGCCAGCCCCGGACCGCGACTCCGCCGCGCGTACCAGCGTGACCGCGTCGATGCCGGGGATCGGCCGCGATCAGCAGGACGAGGTCGGCGGTGTCGGCGGGCAGGCCGCGGAGCCGGTCGGCGTACGCCCGCCACAGCCGCCCGCCGCGCGGTGGCGTCTCGGGCGGCGGCGCCGAGCCGTTGCGGTGCGCGTCGGTCAGCGAACCGGCGAGTTCGGCCAGCGCGAGCGGGTTGCCCCGGGCCGCCCGGACCAGCGCCGCGCGCAGGTCCCCCGGCAGACCGTCGGGGACGAGGTCGTCGAGCACCTGCCGGGACGCCCGCTCGTCGAGCGGGGCGAGCGGCAGCGGCGGCAGGTCGCCGGGGGCGGTGCCGGGCTCCGCGGAGGCGAGCGCACGGCGACGGGGACCGCGAGGGTTCGGCGGGCCACGAAACAGATCGCCTCCCGGCTGGGGGCGTCGAGCCACTGGAGGTCGTCGGCGCACACCAGCACCGGGCGCCCGGCGGTCTGCAGGAGCCGCAGCAGCGCGGCGGGCAACGCCAGGCCGCCCGTACCGGCTCCGGTCCGCAGCGCCTCGGCGAGCATCCGTGCGTCGGCCGCCGGCGCATGCAGCGCCGCATCGGCCGTCGTCGCCGAGTCGGCCGCGTCGAGCCGGTCCGCTATCGGGCGGAGCAGGGCGTGCAGCCCGGCGTACGGCAGGTGGGTCTCGCCTCTGACACCCCGGGTGCGGAGCACGAGGAACCCCTGCTCCTCCGGAGTGCCGGTGACCGCGTGCGCGGCGGCGAGGTCGAGCAGCGCGGTCTTACCCGCGCCCGGTCCGCCGAGGAGGAGCAGGCATCCGCCCGCACCGGCCCGGGCCCGATCCACGAGCGCGCGCAGCGCCTCCGACTCCTTGTCACGACCCCTTAACGCCCCCGACCGAACACCGGTCAAATAAGACATGCATCAGTGTTACGCGCACATTACGCAAATGAGAAGGGCTTCCAATAAGGAACCCCGCCGGGCACGCACCCGGCGGGGTCCTCAGGAGTGGTGACGCGGGAGCGTCAGACGCAGACCGTGCGGACGACCTCCGCGAGGCGGTCCGCCACGGCTTTGGCCTGGTCGTGCGACTCGGCCTCGACCATGACCCGGATCATGGGCTCGGTGCCGCTCGGGCGGATCAGCACGCGGCCGGTCTCCCCGAGCTCGGCCTCCGCCTCGGCCACCGCCGCCCGCAGTTCGGGGGCGGACGCCTTCGCCTTCGCCACGTCCCTGACGTTGACGAGCACCTGCGGCAGCTTCGTCATCACCGACGCGAGGTCGGCGAGGGAGCGGCCCTGCCGGGCCACCTCGGCCATCAGGTGGAGCGAGGTGAGCAGGCCGTCCCCGGTCGTGGCGTGATCCAGCATGATCACGTGACCGGACTGCTCGCCGCCGAGCGTGTAGCCGCCGTCCTGCATCGCCTCCAGGACGTACCGGTCGCCGACCGCGGTCTCCACCACGGACAGGCCGGCCTCCCGCAGGGCGAGCTTGAACCCCAGGTTGGACATGACCGTCGCGACGACCGTGTCCTTGGCGAGGCGGCCGTCGGCGTGCATCGACAGGGCCAGGATCGCCATGATCTGGTCGCCGTCGACCTCCTCGCCCGCGCCGGTCACGGCGAGGCAGCGGTCGGCGTCGCCGTCGTAGGCGATGCCCAGGTCGGCGCCGCTTTCGACGACGGCCTTACGCAGGGCGGCCAGATGGGTCGAGCCCACGCCGTCGTTGATGTTCAACCCGTCCGGGGCGGCGCCGATCGTCTCCACGGCCGCGCCGGCGCGCAGCAGCGCCTCAGGGGCGACCATGTGCGCCGCGCCGTGTGCGCAGTCGACGACGACCCGCAGCCCGTCGAGGCGGTGGGGCAGGGTGGTCAGCAGGTGGGAGACGTATCGGTCGGCCTCGCCGTACGCCTCGCGCACCCGGCCGACGGACGGGCCGACCGGACGGTCCCACTTCTCCCCGAGCCGTTGCTCGATCTCGTTCTCCACCGCGTCGGGCAGCTTGTAGCCGCCCCGTGTGAAGAACTTGATGCCGTTGTCCGGCGCGGGATTGTGCGACGCGGAGAGCATGACGCCGAGGTCGGCCCCCAGCGCGTTCGTCAGGTACGCGACCGCCGGGGTGGGCAGCACGCCGAGCCGCAGGACGTCCACGCCCGACGACGCGAGGCCGGCGACCACGGCGGCCTCCAGGAACTCTCCTGAAGCCCGCGGGTCCCGGCCTACGACGGCGATCGGGCGGCCGCGCCGCCCGACACTGGCGTGGAACGCCCCGGCGTCGCCGAGCACGTGCGCGGCGGCCACGGACAGGTCCATGGCCAGTTCCGCGGTGAGGTCGCGCCCGGCGACCCCACGTACCCCGTCGGTGCCGAAGAGGCGCCCCCGTGAGGAGGCGCCTACGGGCTCCCGCGACATTAACGCTTGCTGTACTGCGGAGCCTTGCGGGCCTTCTTGAGGCCGTACTTCTTCCGCTCCGTGGCGCGGGCGTCACGGGTGAGGAAGCCGGCCTTCTTCAGCGGCGGGCGGTTGACCTCGGCGTCCAGAGCGGCGAGCGCGCGGGACAGGCCCATGCGCAGCGCGCCGGCCTGGCCGGTCACGCCACCGCCGTCGATGCGGGCGATGACGTCGAACGCGTCCTCGGCGCCGAGCACGACGAACGGCTCGTTGATCAGCTGCTGGTGGACCTTGTTCGGGAAGTAGCTCTCCAGCGAGCGGCCGTTGATCGTCCACTTGCCGGTGCCCGGCACGATGCGGACACGGGCGATGGCCTCCTTGCGGCGGCCGGTGCCGTACGAGTTGCCCGTGGTGACGGGCTTGCGCACGGCGCCCTCGCCGGCGGGGGCCGACTCGGTGGTGTACTCGGAGGGGAACTCCTCCGCGGAGTAGTCTTCCGGCTCGCCCTCGACGAGCGTCTCGATACCGGTGGGCTCGGCCACGGTTCTCCTCTTAACTTTCCTGGCTCGCGATTACTGGGCGATCTGGGTGATCTGGAAGGGCACCGGCTGCTGGGCCTGGTGCGGGTGCTCGGCGCCGGCGTAGACCTTGAGCTTCTTGGCCATCTTCCGGCCCAGGGCGTTCTTGGGAAGCATGCCACGGACGGCCTTCTCGACGGCCCGGTCCGGACGCTTCTCCATGAGCTCGCCGTAGCTGACGGAGCGCAGACCACCGGGGTACCCCGAGTGGCGGTACGCCTTCTTCTGCTCGAGCTTGTTGCCGCTCAGGGCGATCTTGTCGGCGTTGATGACGATGACGAAGTCACCCGTGTCGACATGCGGAGCGAAGATCGGCTTGTGCTTCCCGCGGAGCAGGGTCGCCACCTGGCTGGCCAGCCGGCCGAGTACGACGTCGGTCGCGTCGATGACGTACCACTGACGTTCGACGTCGTTGGGCTTCGGTGAGAACGTGCGCACGGCAGTGCCTTCTGTCGGAATGTGAACTCTCGGTAGGTTGCGCAGGCACGGCGACAACCTCCGTCTCCACGTGTACGGGAGAAGACGCCGGACGCGCCGTGCACCGGTCTGCGGACAGACCGATCCACACACAACGAACTAGCAGACTACCGACCCGATGCCGCCTGGTCAAAACGGCGAAGGCGGCGGGTCATTGGAACGACTCATTTGAACGTTCATCAAATCCATACCCAATCGCCTCTTCTTCCCCATGGCGCGGATCCCTATATTTGACTGCGGTATGTGGCAGACCCCTCACAAAAATCACACCTTCCGTGGCCCCCTACGGGGGACTCAGATGGGTCTGCTGGCGTGCGCCGTGGCCATCCTGCTCACCGGCGTCGTGATCGGCAGGATGAGCGCCAGGTCGGGCGAGGTCGACGACGTCTACCTGCGCAAGTCGGAGCCGTCCCCGTCGCCGAGCGCGAGCGCGGCGGGCGCGGTGCCGCGCGACCGGCCCACGCTCGACCACGTGCTGCGCACCGTGGCTCCGGTCGTCCCCCGGGAGGTGCCGCAGCGCCGGCCCCGAAAGGAAAGGCCGCCCTCCAACTTGATCGACGGCTCCGACGGCGGCTCGCGGCACACCGTTCTCACCCCCGGGACGGACGGCGGCGACGACACGTACGACGCCGACTCGATGCGGTCCGCCTCGATGGAGGCCGAGGTCGTGCGCCTGGTCAACGCCGAGCGTCGCAGGCACGGCTGCCGGCCCCTGCGCGTGGACCCCCGCCTGGTGGAGTCCGCCCGCGCGCACTCGGACGAGATGGCGTCGAGCAGGCTGTTCCGGCACAGCTCCCCCGGGGGCGCCTCTCCCTGGGACCGGATGGGCGCGGCGGGCTACTCCGACGGCGGGGCCGAGACGATCGCCAGGGGCTACCAGAGCGCCGAGGCGGTCGTACGCGGCTGGATGGCCGGGCGGAGCGACCGCGCCACGCTGCTCGACTGCCGCCTGGTCGCGACCGGGGTCGGCGTGAGCATGGGCGAGGGCGGCCCGTGGTGGACCGAGGACTTCGGGTATTCCTGACCCTTCCTCATCTGTCCAATTAGCCGACTAATCTCAGCGCCATGGGTTATCCCGGCGACCAGCAACCACCTCCGCCGCATCATCCCCCGGATCCACGCAGGCGGGACCTGCCGCCGTACTCCGGTGGGGACGACTCACCCCTCGCCGGCCGTCGTGACGCGCCCCCGTACGGCGGGGGCCAGCCGCCATACCCGCGCGAGCAGTCGCCGTATGAACGCGAGCAGGCGCCCTACCAGCGTGAACCATCGCCGTACGCCCGCGAGCAATCGCCCTATGAACGCGAGCAGGCGCCTTATCAGCCCTACCAACAGCAGCCCTACCAGCAGCAACAGCCCGAGCAGCCGCCGTACGCCGGGCGCGGGCCGTACGAGCAGGACAGCCCCCACCGGGTGGAGCAGCTCGCGTCGACCCGTACGGGTCCCCGGCCGGCGGTCAGGCGGGTGGCGATTGGGACGCGCGGCGGCAGCCGACGGCGCCGCGGGAGCCCGCGCCGCCGGAGCCCGTGTGGGATCCGGACGCGAAGGGCCCCTGGTGGCGTCGCCCCTGGGCTCTCGGCCTCGCGCTGCTGGCTCTGATCGGGGCGCTGTTCACCGGCCTGTGGTACGCCGCGCGCAACGAGAAGCCGCCGGTCGCCGCCCCGACGCCCACCACCCGCCACTCACCACCGCTCGTCTCCGAGGGCCCTCCCGGCAAGTTCGGCTACACCGCCTCACGGGCGACCGACAAAACGCCGCTGTCGCTCCGGGAGCTGTTCGCCAAGAGCAAATTCGTCAAGAACAAGCGTTCGTACGTCCGCACGGCGTTCCGCAAGGAGAAGAAATGCGCGGACGGCGTCACCGGCGACAAAATCACCAAGGCGCTGAAGGCGGGCGGATGCACGCAGTTGCTGCGGGCGAGCTTCGCGGACTCCAAGGGCACGGTCATCGGCACCGTGGGCGTCGCCAACCTCAAGACCTCCGCCACGGCGAAGAAGGTCGCCTCCGCCGGGGGCGGCGGCGAGCGCAAGGACTACCTCAAGCCGCTGCCGGGCAAGGACGAGGCCACCAAGCACCTCGGCACCGGCGAGGCGTACGCGGGCGGGTGGACCCACGGGCACTACGCGGTGCTGCTGTGGTTCCAGTTCAAGGACGGCCACAAACCAGCCAAGAACGAGCTGAAACGGCTCTACCAGACCGCGGTGGACGTCACCGACGCGACTGTTTTCCCTGCCCTCGACACCCGTTCGCTGAACGGTGGCCCCAGCTGAGGCCAGGCGTTCACTGAGGTGGGAGCCGGTGGGCGACCCGGGGCGGCACGGACCGAAACGCCCATAGGGGCACGCCGATCGCGCCCGCGCCGTTACGCTTCCGGCTATGCGTGGCAAGGATTCCGGTTCCGAGCACGAACACGAAACGGCGTCGGCCCGCCGCGAGGCGGACGCCGAGGGCTCGGCGACACCTCCGACGCCACCTCCGAGCTTCGGCCAGACCCCGCCGCCCGGGTTCGGCCGGCCCCCCGCGGACGACGGCACGGCCTGGGCCCCGGACGCCGCCGGTGCGGCGACCGGCCTCCGGCCGTGCCCTACCCGACCAGGTATGGGCCGCCCGGCGGTCTCGGGGCACCCGAATCGCCCGACGACCCGGAGAGCACGAACAGGTTCAGGGCCGTTCCGGCGTACGGCCCGCCGCCCGCCGCCCCCGGCGGACCGGGCAACGCCGGTGCGCCCGGAAACGCCGGTGTGCCCGGAAACGCCGGTGTGCCCGGAAACGCCGGTGTGCCGGGGAACGCCGGAGTATCGGGGGAACCCGGGGGCCTTCCCGCGCCGCGCCGCCCCGGTGACGAGGCCCTTGCCCTGCCCGCGCCCGATGAGCCGCATCCCGGCCCCGGCGCGGTGCCACCGCAGCGCGTACGGCGCGGGGACGCCCTCCGTGGCCGAGCAGCCCGGAGGGCCAGGGCATCCACTCGTCGG
>NZ_MWJN01000042.1:0-69483 GCF_002027145.1 Microbispora sp. GKU 823
CCCCACCCCAAACACCGTCTCAACCCAAACGGCTTCCCCACCCCAGTCGACGTCCCAACCCGCCGACCAGGGCCCCACCGCACCACCCCCGACCGCACCAAGACCCCACCGCACCCGGACGAATGGCTAGGGTTACGGAGGTGACCGAGCGAATCATCCGTTTGCTGGCCCGCCACCTGCCCGGCTACGCGGTCAGAACCGTCGAGCGGCTGGGCGAGGGACAGGACAACGCGGCGTACGAGGTCAACGGTGAGCTCGTCGTACGGCAGAGCAAGATCGGCGATTCGGCTGCCCGCGCCGAAACGGTGAGGAGAGAAGCGGGGTTGCTCGCCGCGGTGAGCGAGTTGTCGCCGCTGCCGGTGCCGCAGCCCATCCTCGTGGATGAGGAGGCGGGTGTCCTCGCGTACCGGAAGCTGCCCGGCCGTCCGCTGAACCTGCACCCCGTCAGCGAGCCCGCGCGCTTGGCGGCTCCCCTGGGCGGTTTTCTCAGCCGGGTCCACGCGGCGCCGGTGGAGCGGATGGAGGCGTTCGTGCTGCGGGACGCCTATCCGATGACCGAGCTCCTGGAGGAGGCCGAAGGGAACTACCGGGACATCGTGGACCACGTGCCGCCGGCCGCCCGGCGGCTGGTCGAGGACTTTCTCGGCACCGCGGCGCCCGCCGAGCCCGGCGTGCTGACGTTCTGCCACAACGACCTGGGCAGCGAGCACCTACTGGTGGACGTCGAGGCGAGCGCCGTCACGGGGGTCATCGACTGGACGGACGCGGCCATCGCCGATCCCGCGTACGACCTGGCGCTCGTCTACCGGGACCTCGGACCCGAGGTCTACGAGCGGACGCTGGCGCACTACCAGGGCTACCACGATGACGCCGGCCACGAGCGGGCGGTCTTCTACGCGCGGTGCGCGCTGCTGGAGGACGTCGCGTACGGCCTGCAGACAGGCGCCCGGGCGTACACGGACGCCGGTCTGGCGCACCTTGGCCACACCTTCTCCTGACCACAGCGGTCAGCCGCTGACCAGGCGGTACCCCACTCCTCGGACGGTCTGGATCATCCTGTCCTCCACGTCGCCCAGCCGTGCGCGCAGGCGCTTGACGTGGACGGCGATGGTGTTGGTCGACATCCCGTCGGTCGAGTGCCAGACGTTGCGCATGATCTGCTCGCGGGTGACCGTTCTGTCCGCGTTGCGCATCAGGTAGTGCAGCAGCTCGAACTCGCGCAGCGGCAGGTGCACGACGCGCCCGCCGACCTTCACCTGGTACGCCGTCACGTCGAGCTCCACGTCGCCGATCGTCAGCACGGTCCGGCGGCCGTCCTGCCGGCGGAAGGCCGCCTGCACGAGGGGGAGCAGCTCGGGCACTCGATACGGCCTGGCCACGCAGGCCGTCGCGCCCGCCTCCAGAGCCTTGAGCGCCTGCTCGGCGTCGCTCCCGAAGTCGATGCCGAGCAGGACGGGCACGGTTCGCATGAGCCGTACGGCGCGGACGAAGTCGACGGGGCCGACGATGGGAAGGGAGGCGCAGATCAGCACGGCGTCGGGCCGGAGCGCCCCGGCCTGCAGCAGCGCCTGGGCGCCGTCCGGTACGCCGGTCACGTCGACGCCCTCGGCCTGCATGGCCGCCGAGAGCTGCCGCACCAGACCCGCGTCCGGATCGGCCACCAGGAGCATGGGCGCCGTCCGAGTGTCCCCCTCCACTGCGGGTGCCGTCACCCAGGTCCCTCCAATGCTGTCAGCCGGAAGCGGTCGTCAGCCGAAGCGGCCCGTGATGTAGTCCTCGGTCGCCTTCTCGGCCGGATTGGTGAAGATCTTCGAGGTCTCGTCCATCTCGACGAGCTTGCCGGGCTGGCCCTGCGCGGCGAGGTTGAAGAACGCGGTCTTGTCGCTGACCCGGGCGGCCTGCTGCATGTTGTGGGTCACGATCACGATCGTGTAGTCCTGCTTGAGCTGCGAGATCAGGTCCTCGATCGCCAGCGTCGAGATGGGGTCGAGCGCCGAGCACGGCTCGTCCATGAGCAGCACCTGCGGGCGTACGGCGATCGCGCGGGCGATGCACAAGCGCTGCTGCTGACCGCCGGACAGGCCCGCGCCCGGCTTGTTGAGCCGGTCCTTGACCTCGTTCCAGAGGTTGGCGCCCTTGAGCGACTCCTCGACGATGCCGTCCAGTTCGGACCGTGAGTGACGGCCGTTGAGCCGCAGGCCCGCGGCCACGTTGTCGAAGATGGACATCGTGGGGAAGGGGTTCGGCCGCTGGAACACCATGCCGATGGTCCGGCGGACCGACACCGGGTCGACGTCCGCGCCGTACAGGTCCTGGTCCTCCAAGCGGACCTTGCCCTCGACCCGGGCGCCGGGGATGACCTCGTGCATCCGGTTGAGGGTCCGCAGGAAGGTGGACTTCCCGCAGCCCGAGGGGCCGATGAAGGCCGTCACCGACCGCGGCTCGATCGTCATCGAGATGCCCTCGATGGCCTTGTGCGAGCCGTAGTAGGCGTCGAGGCCCGCGACCTCGATCTGCTTGGCCATTCCTTACCTCCTCCTCGCGGGCGAACGCCACCAGGTGATGAGGCGTGCGACCAGGTTGAGCAGCATGACGATCAGGATCAGCGTGAGCGCGCCGGTCCAGGCGCGGTTGATCGCGGTGTCCGTGGGACGGCCGGCCTGATCGAAGACGTACAGCGGAAGCCCCATCTGAGGCCCGTTGAACGGGTCGTTGTTGATGGAGTCGGTGATGAAGACGGTCAGCAGCAGCGGCGCGGTCTCACCGGCGACGCGGGCGACGGCCAGCATGACGCCGGTCACGATCCCGGTGAAGGCCGTGGGCAGCACGACCTTCACGATGGTGCGCCACTTGGGCACGCCCAGCGCGTACGACGCCTCGCGCAGCTCCCGGGGGACCAGGCGGAGCATCTCCTCGGCGGACCTGACCACGACCGGCATCATCAGGATCGACAGGGCGAGCGCGCCGGCGAAGCCGGAGAACGGCATGCCGAGCACGAGGATCCAGAAGGCCAGGACGAAGAGCCCGGAAACCACGGAAGGGACGCCGGTCATGACGTCCACGAAGAAGCTGATTATGCGCGAAAGCCGCCCGCCTTCGCCGTACTCGACGAGGTAGACGGCGGTGAGCAGGCCGATCGGGACCGCGATGAGCGAGGCGAGCAGGACCTGTTCGAGTGTCCCGATGATGGCGTGGTAGGCGCCGCCGCCGGCGTCGCGGGCTCCGATGTTGCGCATGGAGTGGGTGAGGAACTCCATGTCGAAGCGGCCGATGCCGTTCTTGACGACGAGCCACAGCACCGACAGCAGCGGGATGACCGCGAGCGCGAACGCCAGGTAGACGAGCACCTGGACGAGGCGGTCCTTCGCCCGCCGGGCGGCGGAGATGGGCTGGATTCCGGTCTGTACGGTCACGCTGCGGCCCTCGCGTACTCCTTGCGGCGGGCGATGACGAAGCGGGCGGCCATGTTCACCAGCAGGGTGATGAGGAACAGGACGAGACCCGAGGCGATCAGCGCGCCGCGGCCCACCTCGGTCGCCTCGCCGAAGCCGTTGGCGATGTTGGCGGCGATGCTGTTGCCGTACGGGCCGAGGATCTGGAACGAGATCTTGAACGTCGCCGGGAAGATGAGCGCGACCGCGATGGTCTCGCCCATGGCGCGGCCGAGGCCGAGCATGGCGGCGCTGATGACGCCGGGCCGGCCGAACGGCAGGACCGACATCCTGATCATCTCCCAGCGCGTCGCACCGAGCGCCAGCGCGGCCTCTTCCTGCATCTTGGGGGCCTGCAGGAAGACCTCGCGGGAGATCGCGGCGATGATGGGGAGGATCATGATCGCGAGCACGAGCGACGCGGTGAGCATGCTCTTGCCGACCACGGTGTCGCCGCCGAACAGCGGGATCCAGCCGAGGTAGTCGTTGAGGAACTTCGACGGGCCGAGCATGAACGGCACGAGGAAGGTGACGCCCCACAGGCCGTACACCACGCTGGGGACCGCCGCGAGGAGGTCCACCACGTAGCCCAGGACGGACGCGAGGCGCCGGGGCGCGTAGTGCGAGATGAACAACGCGACCCCGACCGCCACCGGGGTGGCGATGACCAGCGCGAGCAGCGAGCTCAGCACGGTGCCGAAGGCGAGCGCCCCGATGCCGAAGACGGGCTCGGTGGCGTTCGGCTGCCAGGTCAGCTCGGTCAGGAAGTGGGACGTGTTCGCCTGGAGGGCGGGGACGGCCTTGACGACCAGGAACACCCCGATCGCGGCCATGATCGCCAGAAGGACGATACCGGCCCCGGTCGAGGCGAAGCGGAACGGGCCGTCGCCGCGGCTGCGCCGGAAGGCGGACCGGCGCATGGCCGGCCCGCTCTCCCTGGTTCTGGTTGACGTCGCCATCTGGTTAGGAGATCGCCTCGACCGCAGTGCGGACCTTGGTGAGCAGGCTCGACGGCAGCGGCGCGTAGCCGAGGCCGGTCAGCGCCTGCTGGCCCTCGTCGCTGGAGGTGTAGGTCAGGAACGACTTGACCAGCTTCGCGTCGTCCGCCGACAGGCCCTTCTCACAGGTGATCTCGTACGTCACGAGCACGATCGGGTAGGCGCCCGCGGCCTTGGTGGCGTAGTCGATCGAGAGCTTGAGGTCGTTGCCGGTGCCCGCGATCTCCGCGGCCTCGACGGTCTTGGCGGCGCTCTCCGGGGTGAGCTCCACGAACTCGCCGGAGCCGTTGGCGACCTTGGCCTTCTGCAGCTGCGAGTTCTCGGCGAAGGAGAGCTCGACGTAGCTGATCGCGCCCTCGGTGCTCTTGATGCTGGACGCGATGCCGTCCGAGCCCTTCGCGCCCTGGCCCTGCGCCTCGGCCGGCCAGGCCTTGGCCGGCTCGTACGGCCAGTCGGCCGTGGCCTTGAGGAACTTGGTGAAGTTGTCGCTGGTGCCCGACTCGTCCGAGCGGTGGAACGCCTGGATCGCGGTCGAGGGCAGCTTCGCGTCGGGGTTGTCCGCCTTGATGGCCGGGTCGTCCCACTTGGTGATCTTGCTGTTGAAGATGCCGCCGATGGTCTTCGGCGAGAGCTGGAGGCCGTCCACACCCGGCAGGTTGTAGACGACGGCCACCGGGCCGGTCACCATCGGCAGGTTGATCGCCTTGCCGGTCTTGCACCGGGCGTCGGCCTGGGCGGGCTCGCCCTTGTCGTCCTTCAGCGCCGAGTCGGAGCCGGCGAAGGCCACCGTGCCCTGGATGAACGCCTGGACACCGGCGCCGGAGCCGCTCGGGTTGTAGTTGATGCTGACGCCGGGGTTCGACGACTGGAAGTTCTTCTTCCACTCCGCGATGGCGTTCGCCTGGGCCGAGGAGCCGGCGGCGTTGATGGTGCCCTTCAGGGTGTCGTCGCCCTGCGCGGGAGCGGCGGCGCTGGAGGTGCCCCCCGCGGTGCCAGTGTTGTCATCGGTCCCGCATGCGGCGAGCGAGAGCACGCCGACGATAGTGGCGGCTGCGAGCCGGCCTGCATACTTCACGGTTGTTCCTCCCCTTGTCTCTCAACATCAGGGACGGTAGGGAGCCAAGGTGACCTAAAACCTTGGTAAAGGTGAACGGGTAATGAACGCCCCCAGTCGCTCTTGTGCGACCCCGGAAGAGATAACGAGCAGGTCACGGGCGTTATGGGAGAGGATTGAGTTCATGAAGCGTGTATGTCTGGTCTGCATGGGGAACATCTGCCGCTCGCCGATGGCCGAGGTCGTGCTCCGCCGTACGCTGGCCGAACGCGGGCTCGACGTGGAGGTGGACAGCGCCGGCACCGGCGGCTGGCACGCGGGTGAGCCGATGGACGAGCGGGCCCTGGCCACGCTGGCCGAGCACGGCTACGACGGCTCGTCCCACCGGGCCCGCCAGTTCGACCGGGCGTGGTTCGCCGAGCGTGACCTCGTCCTCGTGATGGACCAGGACAACCTACGCGCCGTACGGCGGATCGCCCCGCCGGACGCGGACGTCCGGCTGCTGCGGTCGTTCGACCCCGCAGCCCCCGAGGGCGCCGAGGTGCCCGATCCCTACTACGGGGGACGCGAGGGGTTCGTCGAGGTGCTGCGCATGGTCGAGGCCGCTTGTGAGGGGGTGGCGAAGTACCTTGAGGATCACTAGGAACCTCGGCGGCGGTCACGCCTGGACGCTGCACGAGGGCGTGCTCGACGACGGCCGCAGGGTGTTCGTCAAGAAGAGCGCGGACGCGTCCGCCGTCCTCGACAGCGAGGCGGCGGGGCTGCGCTGGCTGGCCGAGCCGGGAGCGGTCGCCGTCCCCGAGGTGATCGCCGCGGACGGCGGCACGCTGGTGCTCGAGTGGGTCGACACCGCTCCCGCGACGGCCGGGGCCGCCGAGCGGTTCGGGCGTGAGCTGGCCGCCCTGCACGCCGCCGGGGCCGCGGACTTCGGCGCCCTCTGGCCCGGCTACATCGCCGAGCTTCCGATGGGCAACGAGCCCGCGCCGGACTGGCCGTCGTTCTACGTGTCCCGCCGGGTGCTCCCGTTCGTACGGCTCGCGCGCGACCGCGGCGCGCTGTCGGCCGCCGATGTGGAGCTGGTCGAGGAGGCGTGCGACCGGGTGGCGGAGGTCGCCGGGCCGGCCGAGCCGCCGAGCCGGATCCACGGCGACCTGTGGAGCGGGAACCTGCTGTGGTCGGCGGGCGGGGTCGTGCTGGTCGATCCGGCCGCCCACGGCGGCCACAGGGAGACCGACCTCGCGATGCTGGCGCTGTTCGGGGCGCCGCACCTCAACACGATCCTCGCCGCCTACCGCGAGGCGGCGCCCCTCGCGGACGGCTGGCGTGAGCGCGTGCCGCTGCACCAGCTCCACCCGCTCGCCGTCCATGTCTGCCTGTTCGGCGAGGCGTACCGCGGCAGCCTCCTCACCGCCGCGGGCGACGTGCTGGCGTTGTAGGGCTCAGCGGGAGGACAGGCGCTTGAGGACCTCGTCGTGGAGCAGGCCGTTGGTGCAGACGAGGTTGCCGCCGTCGAGGGGCGGGGTGCCGTCGAGCGAGGTGCAGGAGCCGCCGGCCTCCTCCACGATGATCGTGAGCGCGGCCATGTCCCAGGGCGACAGCTCGGGCTCGGCGGAGATGTCCACCGCGCCCTCGGCCACCATCATGTGCGACCAGAAGTCGCCGTAGCCGCGGGTGCGCCAGCACTCCCTCGTGAGGTCGAGGAACGGGTCGAGCCGCCCGGCCTTCTCCCATTCCTCCAGGTCGGAGAAGGAGAAGGAGGCGTCGTCGAGGCGGCCGACCGAGGACACCTCGCAGCGCGTGGCCTTGCTCAGGCTCCGCCCGGTCCACGCGCCGCTCTCCTTGGCGGCCCACCAGCGGCGGCCGAGCGCCGGGGCCGAGACCACGCCCACGACGACCTTGCCGTGCTCCATCAGCGCGATCAGCGTGGCCCACACGGGCACTCCGCGTACGTAGTTCTTGGTGCCGTCGATCGGGTCGACGATCCAGGAGCGCATGCCGTACCCGGTCATGCCGAACTCCTCGCCCACGACGGCGTCGCGGGGCCGGGCACGGCGCAGCGTGCCGCGGATCGCCTCCTCCACGGCCCGGTCGGCGTCGCTGACCGGGGTGAGGTCGGGCTTGGTGTCGACCTTGAGGTCCACGGCCTTGAAACGGCGCATCGTGATGTCGTCGGCGGCGTCCGCCAGCAGATGCGCGAGGTGCAGGTCGTCGCGGTACTCCGTCACGTGCCCAACGTATCGTGCCGCGACCTGCTCACAGCAGAGGAAGGATCGCTCCAAACCGTACCAGCCGGTAACATCCCGGCCATGGACATCGGCGCCTTCATGCTCGACAGCGTCCCGTTCGCGCGGCTGCTCGGCATCACGTTCGACTCGATCGGCAGCGGTGAGGCGGTCGCCCGCCTGGCCGACCGGGGAGACCTGCACAACCACGTGGGCGGCCCGCACGCGGGCGCCCTGTTCACGCTGGCCGAGACCGCCTCGGGCGCGGCCATGCTGTCGGCCTTCGGCGACCAGCTGTCCCGGGCCGTGCCGCTGGCGACCGAGGCGAAGATCGGCTACCGCAAGCTCGCCATGGGAGAGGTCACGGCCGCCGCCACCCTCAGGGCCGAGCGGGAGGCGGTCGTCGCCCGGCTGGACGCGGGGGAGCGGCCCGAGTTCGAGGTCGCCGTCGAGATCCGCAACGCCGAGGACGTCGTCGTCTCGGAGATGACCGTCTCCTGGACCCTGCGCCCCAACCGCAAGGCCTGACCGCTCACTCGGCCAGCAGGTCGTCCGGCGAGGAACGGGCGAGACCGGCGAGGGTGGACAGGGCGCGTGCCAGCGTCTCGGCCGGTGGTGAGGCCAGGCCGAGGCGGACGGCGTTCGGTGTGCGGTTGTCGCCGACGGCGAAGGCCGCCGCCGGAGTGACGGCGATGCCGTGCCGCGCGGCGGCGGCCACGAACGTGTCGGCCCGCCACGGCGGCGGGAGCTCCCACCAGCAGTAGTAGGACCGCGGGTCGGCGCGGACGGCGAACTCGCCCAGGTGGCGCGTCGCGATCTCCTGCCGGGCCTCCGCGTCCCGCCGCTTGCCCCGGCTCAGCGAGTCCACGACGCCGTCGCCGGCCAGCCGGGCCGCCGCCTCCAGCGCGAACCGCGGCGGCGCGGAGCCTCCCGCGTGCAGCGCAGCGGTCACGTTGGGGACGACGGCCTCGGGCACGACGGCGAATCCGACGGTCAGCCCGGGGGCGAGCCGCTTGGAGAGGCTGTCGACGAGGATCGTGCGCTCGGGCGCCACGGCCGCGAGCGGGGGCGGCTCGTCCCGGAGGAACGACCAGATGCCGTCCTCGATCGCGGGCAGGTCCAGCCGCGCGAGCACGGCCGCGAGCTCGGCGCGGCGCTCGACCGGCATGGTGAGCGACAACGGGTTGTGCAGCGTCGGCTGGAGGTAGACCGCTCTCAGCGGAGCCTTACGGGCGGCGCTCTCCACCGCCTCGGGCACCAGGCCGGCCTCGTCGACAGGCAGGGGCACGAGGGTGACCCCGAGCCGGGTGGCGATCGTCTTCACGACGGGGTAGGTGAGCTCCTCGACGCCCAGCCGCGCGCCCGGCGGGACGAGCGCGGCGATGACGGCCGCGATCGCCTGGCGTCCGTTGCCGGCGAAGAGCACCCGTGCCGGGTCGGGTCGCCAGCCGCGCGGGCGAGCAGGTCCGCGACGGCCTCGCGGGCGAGGGGAGTGCCCGCCGCGCCCACCGGCCGCATGGACACCTCCAGCACGTCGGGGCGCAGCAGCCGCCTGAGGCCGTCCCCGAGCAGGCGGGCCTGATCGGGGATGACGGGATAGTTGAGTTCGAGGTCGACCCGGGTGCCGCTGGGCTCGGCCAGGGCGGTTCCGGGACGCCGGGCGGAGGCGCGTACGAATGTGCCGCGGCCGACCTCGCCGACCGTCAGGCCGCGGCGGGTCAGCTCCGCGTAGACGCGCGCGGCGGTGGAGCCGGCGATGCCGCGCCGCCGGGCGAAGTCGCGCTGCGGAGGCAACCGGTCTCCCGGCCTGAGCCGCCCGGCCGCGATGTCCGCGGCCACCTCGTCGGCCAGTTCCCGATAGCTCTCCACCGCCGCCTCCTCTCGCGTCAGGGTGAACGCATCCAAACACAATATTGCTCCGAGAGCAATATTGAATATTGCATTCTTTGTGAGTGGTGAAATAGCCTGAGGAAGCCGTCCGGACCGGCACCGATGACCAGCGAAGAAAGGGCGGCGTCATGGTCGAACCGAAGGCGGTGCTGGGTGTCGTGTCCGTGGCGCTCGGAATGGTGCTTTCTCCGGGCCCGAACATGATGTATCTCGTGTCGCGGAGCGTCAGCCAGGGACGCCGGGCCGGGATGATCTCATTGAGTGGAGTCGTCGCGGGATTCCTCGTCTATCTGACGGCGGCGAATCTCGGCCTGGCGGCGCTGTTCGCCGCGGTTCCGCAGGTTCTCACCGCGATACGGCTGGCCGGGGCGGGTTACCTGATATGGCTCGCCTGGAAGACGATCAGGCCCGGCGGGGTTTCGGTGTTCGCCGTGCGGGACGTGCCGGACGACCCGCCGTCCCGGCTTTTCGCCATGGGAATGATGACGAACCTGCTCAATCCGAAGATCGCCATTCTGTATGTCTCCGTCATTCCGCAGTTCGTCGATATCGGGGCGGGGAACGTGCTTGCTCAGGGCGTCGTTCTCGGCCTTTTCCAGATCGCGGTGGCCTCGACCGTGAATCTGTCGATCGTGCTCGCCGCCGGAAGTGTCGCGGGCTTCCTGACGCACCGGCCGGCGTGGCTGCGAGCCCAGCGGATCGTCATGGGGAGCATGCTCGGAGCGCTCGCCGTAATGCTCGCCCTCACCCGGAGCGCGTCGTTCTAGTCGTCGTCGTTCTAGTTCGCGTCGTTCTAGTCGTCGTCGGCGGAGCCCTCACGGCTGGCGAGCAGGCGGCGCAGGGACTCCAGGCGCGCGGGATCGGCGTGACCCTCCGCGACATAGCGGTCGAGGGCGCAGTCGTCGCCGAGGTGGGTGCAGCCCTTGGGGCAGTCGGCCGTGGCGTCCACCAGGTCGGGGAAGGCGGCGAGCACGGTCTCCACCGAGATGTGGGCGAGCCCGAAGCTGCGTACGCCGGGGGTGTCGATGATCCAGCCGCCTTCCGGCAGTTCCAGGGCGACCGCGGAGGTGGAGGTGTGCCTGCCCCGGCCGGTGACGGCGTTCACGTGGGACACGGCCCTGCGGGCGTGCGGCACCAGCGCGTTGACCAGGGTCGACTTGCCGACCCCGGAATGGCCGACCAGCACGCTGATGCGGTCCGCGAGCGCCTCGCCCAGGTCGTCGAGCGGGCCGCCCTTGCGCACGACGACGTACGGCACGCCGAGGGGCTCGTACAGCGCCACGAGGTCGTCGGCGGGAGCCAGGTCGGCCTTGGTGAGGCACAGCAGCGGCTCGATGTCGGCGTCGTAGGCCGCGACGAGCATCCGGTCGATCATCCGGGGGCGCGGCGGGGGATCGGCGAGCGCGGTGACGATGACCAGTTGGTCGGCGTTGGCGACGATGGGACGCTCGATGTCGTCCACGTCGTCGGCGCTGCGACGCAGCATCGAGGTGCGCTCCTCCACGCGGACGATGCGCGCCAGCGTGTCGGGCTGCCCGGTCACGTCGCCCACCAGCGCCACACGGTCGCCCACGACGATGCCCTTGCGGCCGAGCTCACGGGCCTTCATCGCGACGACGAGCGTCCGCTCGCCCCGCCGCTTCTTCGGCGTCGTGGAGCGGGGGACGCCCTCGCCCACGAGGCAGGTGTAGCGCCCGCGGTCGACGGCCACCACGAAGCCCTCGACGGCCTCGCTGTGGGCAGGCCGGATCCGGGTCCGAGGCCGTGAGCCCTTGCCCGGCCTGACCCTGACGTCGTCCTCGTCGTACTGCCGCCTTCTCAGCGCCCGCGCCCCGATCGCCCGGCGGGAACCAGCCCGCCGCTCATCCCTCGCCGCCCAGCATCGCGGCCCACATGCGCGGGAACTCGGGCAGCGTCTTGGCGGTCGTCGCGATGTCCTCGACCTCGACGCCCGGCACGGCCAGGCCGACGATCGCGCCCGCCGTGGCCATGCGGTGGTCGGCGTACGAGTGGAAGACGCCGCCGGTCAGCGGCCGGGGGTGGATCTCCAGGCCGTCGTCGGTCTCCCTGGCGTCGCCGCCCAGCCGGTTGATCTCCGTGGCGAGGGCGGTGATCCGGTCGGTCTCGTGCCCCCGGATGTGCGCGACGCCCCGGATCCGGGACGGCCCGTCGGCCAGCGCGGCCAGCGCGGCGATCGTGGGGGTGAGCTCGCTGACGTCGTGCAGGTCGGCGTCGATGCCCCGCACCCTGCCTTCGCCGGTCACCCGCAGGCCCTCCGGCACCCGCTCGACCCGCGCGCCCATCTCGGCGAGCAGCCCGCGAAGCTCGTCGCCGCCCTGCGTCGTCTCCTCCGGCCAGTCCGGCACGACGACGGAGCCCCCGGTGACCAGGGCCGCCGCGAGGAAGGGGGCGGCGTTGGACAGGTCGGGCTCGACCGTGACGTCCCTGGCCCGGATCGGGCCGGGCTGCACCCGCCACACGTCGCGCTCGGAGTCGTCCACCTCGACCCCCGCCTGGCGCAGCATCTGCACGGTCATCTCGATGTGCGGCATCGACGGGACGGGCGGGCCGCTGTGCCGCACCGTCACGCCCTTCTCGAAGCGCGCGGCGGCCAGCAGCAGGCCGGAGACCATCTGCGAGGAGACCGACGCGTCGAGGGTGACCTCGCCGCCCGGGATCGGCCCCCGGATCGTGAACGGCAGCGTGTCGTTGTCCACCGACGCGCCGAGCGCGCGCAGCGCGCCCAGGATCGGGCCCATCGGCCGCTTGCGCGCGTGCGCGTCGCCGTCGAAGAAGACCGGTCCGTCGGCCAGCGCGGCGACCGGCGGCACGAACCGCATGACGGTCCCGGCCAGGCCGACGTCGATCGACACCCCGCCGCGTACGGGATGAGGGGTCACCGACCAGTCCACGCTGTCGGCGCTCTCGTTGGACGGCGTCATCTCGGCGCCGAGCGAGCGCAGCGCCGCCGCCATCAGGTCGGCGTCGCGGCTGCGCAGCGCGAGCCGTACGGTGCCGGGGGCGTCGGCCAGCGCGGCGAGCAGCAGCGCGCGGTTGGTCACCGACTTCGAGCCGGGCAGGCGGACCGTCGCACGAACCGGCTCGGCGGCGACCGGGGCGGGCCAGAGCGGCGCGGCGGCGTTCTTCTCGACGCCGTTCTGGTCGATGGCGTGCGGCACGGCGCCGCCGGACGCGGACTGCGGAGTGGCCATGCCGCAAGCTTAGTGCGCGCACGCTCGTCCGCACCGTCGCGAGAGCGCGTGCGGCCCGCGCGAGTGGCAGTCTTGGTGTCATGTGCGGGAGGTACGCGTCTGCGCGCAAGAAGCAGGAGTTGCTGGAGGAGTTCCAGGTCGAGCTGGACGGGGTGCCCGACCAGGTGCCCGGCGGCGAGCTCCGGCCCGACTACAACGTCGCGCCCACCAAGAACGTCTACGCGGTCATGAGCCGGGTGCCGAAGGACGACGGCGGCGAGAGCGCGGGCGACGAGCCTGTCAGACAGCTCCGGGTGGTCCGGTGGGGGCTCGTGCCGAGCTGGGCCAAGGACCCGTCGGTGGGCTCGCGGATGATCAACGCCAGAGTGGAGACCGTGGCGGAGAAGCCGTCCTATCGCAGGGCGCTGAAGTCCCGGCGCTGCCTGATCCCGGCGGACGGCTACTACGAGTGGATGCCGCTGGAGGGCAAGAAGAAACAGCCCTTCTTCATCCACCCCGCCGACGGCGGCGTGCTCGCGATGGCCGGCCTGTACGAGTTCTGGAAGGACCCCACCCGCCCCGACGACGACCCGCTGAAGTGGCTGTGCACCTGCACGGTGATCACCACCACGGCGACGGACAAGCTGGGCCGCATCCACGACCGGATGCCGATGATGGTCGAGCGCGACCGCTGGACGGAGTGGCTCGACCCGCGCGTGACCGACCCCACCGGCCTGCTCGTCCCGGCCGGCCCGGACCGGCTGGAGGCGTACGCGGTGTCGGACGCCGTCAACAGCGTCCGCCACAACGGCCCGGAGCTGATCGAGCCCCTGGAGGGCGACGACGTGCCGCGTCTGTTCTGACCCGCGGTGAGGGTGTAGGCGGCGCGTGAAGTGGGCATCCGTTCGAGAAAGCGGTCGCACGGAAAGTGACCGGCCGCTGACCGACCAGGAGGACCGGGGGCTCCTGGACGGGTGACTCCCCCACTCCCGGAGGTGCGGATCCGTGGACGTCGCGACCGCGCGTATGCGCCTGGAAAGCATGCTCGCCGAACTCGACCGGTCGATCAGCGTGCTGCGTGGGGATCCGGCCGCCGGGCACGACAGGTCCCTCGCCGACGCGGGAGCCGACCTCACCGAGGCCGACCGGACCCGGGCCATGCTCGACGCCGCGTCCCGGCAGCGTACGGCCGTGCTGGCCGCGCTGCGACGGCTGGACGACGGCGGTTACGGCCGCTGCGTCGACTGCGGCACGCTCGTGCCGGAGGGCAGGCTGGAGGCCCGCCCCGAGGCGGCCCGCTGCGTGCAGTGCCAGTCGCGGGCCGAGCGCCGCCGCTGAGGACCCGTTTCAAGTGCCTGCCCGAGCGCCCGTCCGTGCGGCGTTCTGGAGAGCGCTCACAACGGCTTGCGCGCGCTGGCCACCAGGTGGATGCCGACGGTGTCGTCGCCGTCGGCCTGGGTTTCCAGCTCGGTCCGGACCAGCCAGGACAGCGACTTGCTCTCCGAGCTCAGCACGTGGTCGACGGTGGAGGGGGACAGCACCGTGCGCGGGCGCACCCACTCCACCTCCAGGCCGGCGCCGGTGATCAGCTCGCGGATCTGCTGGCTGGTGAAGCAGCGGGTGATGCTGCCGTCGGGCCAGGGGATGAGCATGACCTCGCCCGTCTGGCACAGGTGCGCCCAGTAGTTCTGCTCGGCCAGGATCGCCATCCCGAGGACCAGCGAGTCGACGCACAGCAGCGCGCGCCCGCCTGGCCGCAGCACCCGGGCCACGTCCTCGATGACCGACTCCGCCATGATCTCGACCGACAGCACGCGCTCCTCGGCGATCACGCCGTCCACGCAGCCGTCGGGCAGGAAGCCGAGGTTGTCGGCGCGCACCTTCTGTATGCGGTCGGAGGCGTCGCGCAACCACGGTTCCGCCGGCCTGCGGAAGTCCATGACCTCGATCACCCGGTGACCGGCGCGCGCCGCCTGGGCCGGCCACCGCCCCCGTCCGCCGGACAGGTCCAGCAGGAGGGAGGGGCGGCCGGGCAGCCACTGGCGCAACTGTTCGGCGACGACCGCGTGATAGAAGGTCCAGTACGGCCCGAGTGTGCCCGAGCCGTTGAGTTCGTTGGCCGGTATAGGCAGCACGAGCGACTCCTGGACTCTTGGCTGCCCCGCGCATGGGCGTGCGGCAGCGAAACACGGTTTCCGGGCTACCAAGCCGGTGCTTACTTTTTTCCCCGCACCGGGTCGTTCGTCACCTCAATCTGCACCGGGAACAGACTCTACGCCCGCCCTGTTGCAGTTGGGCATGAAGACGTTGGTGCTGCCAGAAGGCCTCGACGGGCTGGACGTTGCCGGGCCGGTATCCTCGGCTGGGTACGAAGTCCTTAAGGGGGTGGGTCCGGTCTCCAAGACAGCCGAGGAGACTCTGGAGCAGCGCAGCGAGCGGTTCGAGCGCGACGTCATGCCGTTTCTCGACCAACTGTACTCGGCCGCGCTCCGGATGACCCGAAACGCAGCGGATGCGGAGGATCTCCTGCAGGAGACCTTCGCCAAGGCTTTCGCCTCCTTCCACCAGTTCCAGGAGGGGACGAACCTCAAGGCCTGGCTCTACCGCATCCTCACCAACACGTTCATCAACAGCTACCGGAAGAAGCAACGGGAGCCCAAGCAGGCGGGCACCGAGGAGATCGAGGACTGGCAGCTCGCGCGGGCGGAGTCGCACACGTCCAGCGGTCTGAAGTCGGCCGAGATCGAGGCGCTCGAGCACCTTCCTGACAGCGACGTGAAGGACGCTCTCGCCGCGCTCCCCGAGGAGTTCCGCATCGCCGTCTATCTGGCGGACGTGGAGGGCTTCCCGTACAAGGAGATCGCCGACATCATGGGCACGCCCATCGGGACCGTGATGTCGCGCCTCCACCGCGGCCGCCGGCAGCTGCGCAACCAGCTCGAGGACTACGCGCGCGAGCGAGGTCTCGTGCGGTCGGACTCCCGTGGCGCGGGTCTCGGCGGAACGCTTGGCGAGGAGGAGCGATGAGCTGCGGGAAACACCACGACACCCCGTGTAGCGAGGTGCTCGACCGGGTGTACACCTACCTGGACGGCGAGCTGGACAGCGACCGCATCGCCGAGATCAGGAAGCACCTCGACGAGTGCGGCCCGTGCCTGGAGGAGTACGGCCTCGAGGAGGCCGTCAAGCGGCTCGTGGCCAAACACTGCGGGTGCGACCCCGTCCCGCAGGACCTGCGCAGCAAGGTGCTCACCCGGATCGAGCAGGTACGCGCCGAGATGGCGGAGTAGCCCCCGGTCCACGGAAGGCGTGATCCGTCCGAGCCGGGGCAATGCTCGTTAGGATCTTCCGTTACAGGCCGGGAAGGGCGGGGACATGCGGGCACTGGTCACGGGCGGGGCGGGGTTCATCGGGTCCACCCTCGTCGATCGGCTGTTGGCGGACGGTCACGAGGTCGCGGTGGTGGACGACCTGTCGTCCGGCCACGCGCGCAACCCCGACGCCCCCCTGCACGTCATGGACGTGCGCGACCCCGCGCTCGCGGAGCTCGCCGAGCGCTGGCGGCCGGAGGTCGTCTGTCACCTCGCCGCGCAGATCAGCGTGCGCAGGAGCGTGGCCGACCCGGTGACCGACGCCAGGATCAACGTCGAGGGCACGGTGAACGTCCTTGAGGCCGCCCGCCGCGCCGGGGCCCGCAAGGTCGTCTACGCGTCCTCCGTCGCCGTCTACGGCAGGCCGGCCGTGATCCCGGTCCCGGGCGACGCCCCCACCGATCCCCGCTCGCCGTACGCCGCCTCCAAGCTCGGCGGCGAGCTGTACCTGGCCACCTACCGGGCGCTGCACGGGCTCGAATACACCACGCTCGTGCTGTCGAACGTCTACGGGCCACGTCAGTCGCCCGAGGGCGAGGCCGGGGTGGTCGCCATCTTCACCGACGCCCTGCTGGCGGGAAAGCCCACGGTCGTGTACGGCGACGGCTCCCAGACGCGCGACTACGTCTTCGTGGAGGACGTGGTGGACGGCTTCGCCCGCGCCTGCGGGCCGCACGGCGACGGCCGCCGAATCAACCTCGGCACCGGCGTCCAGACCACCGACCGCGAGCTGCACAGCCTGGTCGCCGCGGCGGCCGGAGCACCCGACGAGCCGCGCTTCGAGCCCTCTCGGATGGGCGACCTCCCCGCGATGGCCGTCGACCCCACTCCGGCGTACGAGGTCCTCGGCTGGCGTCCCCGGCACGACCTGTCCACCGGCCTCAAGGCCACCGTCGAATGGGCCCGCCAGGCGCTCGCCTGACGGGTGCCCGTCGGCTGACGGCCCGGCTCGCCCCGTGAAAAGGCACCGACATACCGGTGCAATTGCACGCGGTGTGATGGCTTGGTTACGGTTTGGCTGCGATGGTCGCGACATCCCGGACCGGCCATCGGCCCTTCTGTAGCCTGAGTGCGACATCGACGTGGAGGCGGCGCAATGCTTGGGAAGACCGTCGTCAGGCTGATAGTGGCGCTGGCGCTGCTCACTCCGGTGGTGGCTCTGGCCGGTCTCGCGGCCGGCACCCCAGGGATCTCCTGGACGTAGTCACTGCCCGTGGGCCGGTCCGGCAGGGCCGGCCCACGGGTCCGATCCGCATTCAAGGTGGCCGCCATGCGGGAACTTCCGTGGCCCGCCAGGGTCTACTTCGTCGCGCTCGTCGGAACCGCCGGTCTCGTGATCACGCGCGGTCTCCTCGCGCATCACGGGCTCGCGGCGGAGGACTGGTCGGCGCTTCTGGTCCTGGCGCTGCTCTTCCTGCTCTGCGAGTCGGTGCCGACGCTGCTCAACGTGCCGCACGTCGCGGTGTCGGTGAGCTTCTCCGCGGCGCTGGCCGCCGTGGTGCTCGTCGGCCCGGAGGGCGCGGCCCTGGTCGGGCTGGCCGCGGTCGTGAGCGTGCGCCCCGGCCTGCCGATGGTGAAACGGCTGTTCAACGGCGCGCAGTACGCCCTGTGCGGGTATGCCGCCGGATGGGCCTACGAGAGCGCGGGAGGGCGGGCCCACCTGCCCGAGCCGGCCGACTTCCCGGGCATCCTGGTGCCGTACGCCGCGGCGACGGGGGTCTTCGTGGCCGTCAACTTCGCGCTGACCGCGGTCATCCTGCGCCTGGCGTCCGCGGTGCACAAAGACCAGGTCTCGCTTCGCGCGATGGTGCAGTTCCTGAGCTCCTACGTCGGCTTCGCCACCTTCGGCCTGCTGATCGCGGCCCTGTGGTCGACGGTGCAGTCCATCTCGGCCGTGCTCGTGCTGCTGCCGCTGTTCGTGGCCCGGTGGGCGCTGGGGCACTACCACGCCGAGCAACGGGCGTACGACGCGACCATCGCGGCGCTGTGCCAGGCGGTGGAGACGAAGGACTACTACACGCGCGGCCACTGCACGCGGGTCTCCGCGGCCTCCTCCATGATCGGCGAGGAGATCGGGATGGGCACCGAGCGGCTGCGCGCGATCCGGTACGCGGGCATGCTCCACGACGTGGGCAAACTCGGCGTGCCGACCAAGGTGCTGCAGAAGGACGGCCGCCTGACCGAGGAGGAGTACGCCGCGATCCAGCTCCACCCGATGCGCGGGCTGGAGATCGTGCGGGGCATCGACTTCCTCGACGAGGCGTTCGCCGGGATCATGCACCACCACGAACGACATGACGGAAAGGGCTACCCGATGGGCCTGGCCGGGTCGGAGATCCCCGAGTTCGCCCGGATCATCGCGGTGGCCGACGCGTTCGACTCCATGACCTCCGACCGCTCCTACCGCAAGGCCAAGTCGATCGAGTTCGCGGTCGGCGAGCTGCGCAAGAACGCGGGAACCCAGTTCGACCCCGACATGGTGTGCGCGTTCGTCAAGGCGCTCGACCGGCACGGCTGGGACCTGGCTCAGCCGGTGCCCGTCCCGCCCGACGACGCCGCCGTGGAGACCACGGTGAAGGACCACGACGACCCGACGACGCCCATCCAGGTGGTGTCGGAGCGGTGAGGGAGCGTCGGCTGACGGCCAGGCCGGTGGGGCTCGACTCGGGCCAGCTCCTGCTCATCTGCGCCGCCGGGATGCTGACCGTGGCGGGGATCGCCCACACCGCGGCGGAGGGCCTGACCGATCCGCGGGTCGCCATCGGGTTCGGCGCGCTCATCGCCGCCGGGGAGCTCGCCCGGCTCACGATGCCCGGCAACCGCGAGGTCGCCCCGATCTCCACCGCCGCCTCCCTCGGGTACGCCCTGCTGCTCGACGTGGGCGGACGGCCGGCGCATCATTCGGCCCTGCAGGTCGTGGCGGTGATGTCGGTCGGCATGATCGCGGGCGGGCTGCCGCACCTGGCGGTCGGCCGCCCGCCGCGTCTCGACGCGATGGCCCGGCGGCTGCTCGCCGGGTCGCTGCTCGCCTTCGCCTACCGGCCGCTCACCGGCCCGCTCGGGAAGCTCGCGGGGGACACGGCCGACCGGCACGGCAACTGGTGGCCGGCGCTCGGCGTGATGGCGGTGCTCGTCACGGTCATGCTCGCGGCCGACGTGGTGATCGCGGCCATGCTCCGGGCCGACCAGGTCAGGACCGCGTTCGTCGTCGCCGTACGGGACGAGATCAGGATGGCCGCGCCGCTCGGCGCCGCCGTCGCTGCGTCGGGCATCCTGCTCGCGCTCGCCTCGCACAGCATGGACATGACCGCGCTGCCCGCGTTCGCCGCGCCGTTGCTCGTCACGCAGGTGGCGTTCCGCAAGTACGCCGGCATCCGGGCGACCTACCTGCAGACCGTGCGGGCGCTGAGCCGGGTCACCGAGGTCGGCGGGTACGTCGAGCCGGGCCATTCGCGCCGTGTCAGCCAGCTGTCGGTCGCCATCGGCCGTGAGCTGGGCATGGCGGAGCCGCAACTGCTGGAGCTGGAGTACGCCGCGCTCATGCACGACATCGGCCAGCTCTCGCTGCGCGATCCGATCCCCGGCGGTGCGACCGTGCTGGCCGACCCCGAGCAGGCGCGGCGGATCGCCGAGCTGGGCGCCGAGGTGATCAGGAAGACCGGCGTGCTCCACGGCGTCGCGGAGATCGTCCGGCGGCAGTGCGACACGCTCGGCGAGTCGCCGCCGATGGCCAGCCGCATCATCAAGGCCGCCAACGCGTACGACGACCTCGTGGGCGGATCGACCGACAGGGACCGGGCGGCGGCGGCCCTGGAGCGGCTGCGCCTCGACGGCGGGTCGGCCTACGACCCCGGAGTGGTGGAGGCGATGGCGCGCGTCGTCGACCGACTTGTGCTCGTAACGCGCTTGTAGCAGACGTAGCATCGGAACGCCTCCAACGCCACGCCGGGCCCATTGTTGTTGTAGCGACCCTACAGATTCGGCCCCCGCGTTCAGTCGGAACGGTCGGGGGGACGGAGCGGGGGATCATCCTAGAGTTGGCTGCGTGTTCGACTCAGTTCTCGTCGCCAATCGTGGTGAAATCGCCCGCCGGATCATCCGTACGGTGCGGGGCATGGGGCTGCGCGCGGTCGCGGTCCACTCCGAGGCGGACGCCGATCTGCCGTTCGTGCGTGAGGCCGACGACGCCGTGCTCCTCGGCCCCGCGAATCCGGCCCAGAGCTATCTCGACATCGACAAGGTCCTCCAGGCCGCCCGTACGACGGGAGCGCGGGCGGTCCACCCCGGATACGGGTTCCTCGCGGAGAACGCCGCGTTCGCCCGTGCGGTGATCGACGCCGGCCTCGTCTGGATCGGCCCGGATCCCAAGGCCATCGAGCAGATGGGCGACAAGATCAACGCCCGCAACCTGATGGAGGCCGCGGGTGTGCCGGTCGCCGCCGGGACCAGGGAGCCGGTGTCCGACCTCGCGCAGGCCGAGCGGGCCGCCGCGGAGATCGGGTACCCGGTGATGGTGAAGGCGGCCGCCGGGGGCGGCGGGATCGGCATGGGCGTGGCGCGCGACGACGAGTCGCTGGCCAAGGCCTTCGAGCAGGCCTGCCGGGCGGCCGCCCGCTTCGGCGGCGAGCCCGCCATCCTGCTGGAGCGCTACATCGAGCGGGCCAGGCACGTCGAGGTGCAGATCCTCGGCCTCGCCGACGGCACCGTGGTCGCCCTGGGCGAGCGGGACTGCTCGGTCCAGCGGCGCCACCAGAAGGTCGTGGAGGAGAGCCCGTCCCCCGGAGTGACCCCGGAGCTGCGCGAGCGGATGCTGGCGGCGGCCGTACGGGCGGGGGAGGCCGTGTCGTATCGCGGCGCGGGCACGGTGGAGTGCCTGGTGGACGCGGACGCCCAGGACTTCGTCTTCCTGGAGATGAACACCCGCCTCCAGGTGGAGCACCCCGTCACCGAACTGGTCACCGGCCTCGACCTGGTGGAGCACCAGATCCGGGTCGCGGCCGGTGAGACCTACTCCGTCGAGCCGCGGGTGAGCGGCCACGCCATCGAGTTCCGCGTCTACGCCGAGGACCCCCGCAGGTTCCTGCCCGGCCCTGGCAAGATCGGTGTATGGGAGGAACCGGCGGGCGAGGGGGTGCGCATCGATTCGGGATACGCGGCGGGCAACACCGTCACGCCGTTCTACGATCCGCTGATGGCCAAGCTCTGCGTCGCCGGCGCCACCCGCGAGGAGGCGCTGGAGCGGGGCCGGGAGGCCGTCGCCGCGTTCCGGATCGAGGGCCCGAAGCACAACCTGCCGTTCTGCGCCGAGTTGCTCGACCACCCCGAGTTCGTGAGCGGGGACTACGACACCGGGCTGGTCTCCCGGATGAGAAAAGCTTGATCTGCTGGATTATTTGAGGGGAGTTCCCGCGTGGCCGAGGTGCGCGCCGAGATGGTGGCGAACGTCTGGAAGATCGTTGTGAGCGAGGGCGAGGTCGTCGAGGAGGGCGACACCCTTGTGATCCTGGAGTCGATGAAGATGGAGATCCCCGTTCTCGCCGAGGACGCCGGGACCGTCTCGAAGCTCCAGGTGAAGGAGGGCGACGTCGTCCAGGAGGGGGACGTCATCGCCGTCATCGAGTAACGAGTAGAGCGGGCCGGAGGTTCACAGACGGGAGAGGAACCGTTCCCGGTCGACCACGACCCGCTCGATCGTGCCCGTGGCGACCAGGGCGCCGGTCTTGTCGACGGCCCTGACGGAGAAGACGAGCCGCCTGCCGTCCACCTCCGTGAGTTCGACGCCGATCTCGACGTGCATCCCGACCGGGCTGGGCAGACGGTGCTCGATCAGCACCCTGGTCCCCACCGTGGTCTGCCCCGGCTCCAGGTGATGCTGGACGGCCTTGACCGTGGCTCCCTCGGCGAAGGACAGCAGCCGCGGCGTGCCCAGCACCGGCACGTCGCCGCTGCCGACCCGGATCGCCGTGTCCTCGCGCTCCACCATGATGAGGACCTCGGCGCGCAGACCTGGAGCAACACTCATGCGAGCCAGCCTATTGGGTCGCCATTCCCGGATGCCCGTGGAGATTGCCAGGCAACTAAAAGGGGCCGTGAAGCGTCTTAATCGGCAGCGGGGACTCCATGATGCTTTCCGGGCGGCGGAGGCGGGGCAGCGGTTAGGGTGGTGCACTGTGGACCTCTACTGCGATCACTGCGGCCGTCCGGCCGGAAACGGTGATCACGCGGCCTGCCTGGCCGCCAGGGCGATGGAGCCACCGCGTTACTGCCCGCACTGCCGCCGCCGCATGGTCGTCCAGATCACGCCCAGGAACTGGACGGCACGGTGCTCGGTGCACGGTAGTACGGGCGGATAACAGGTAGGCTCGACTTCCGACCCCCGAGCCTGGATCCCTTACGCATACAGGGTTCCGTGAACTTGTCGTTATCTACCCGCGACACGAACCTGCTTTGTTGGACACCTTCGGGGGTCGATTGACTTAGGGGGTACGGGGCGCAAATGGTGGCCCAAGGCATGACCCTGGCTGGGCGTTACCGGTTGGACGCCCGGCTCGGCGCCGGGGGCATGGGCGAGGTATGGCGCGGCGAGGACACCGTCCTCGCGCGCACCGTCGCCGTCAAGGTGCTTCTCCCCGGTCGTCTCGACGACCCCGGATTCGCCGTGCGCTTCCAGGGGGAGGCCCGGGCGATGGCGACCGTCAACCACCCCGGCGTCGTCGACGTCTACGACTACGGAGTCACCGAGGTCCCCGGTGACGGCTCCACCGCATACTTGGTCATGCGGTTCGTCGACGGCGAGCCCCTCGACCGCCTGCTGACCCGCCTCGGCCGCATCGGCGCCGAGCCCGCGATGGAGCTCATCGCCCAGGCCGCCTCCGCCCTCCAGGCCGTGCACGAGCGGGGGATCGTGCACCGGGACGTCAAACCGGGCAACCTGCTGGTGCGTTCCGACGGCACGCTCGTGCTGACCGACTTCGGGATCGCCCGCGCCGACCAGGGCAGCCGCCTCACCGACGCCGGAATGGTGCTCGGCACCGCGGCCTACTGCGCGCCGGAGCAGGCCGAGGGCGCTCCGGTCACACCCGCCGTCGACATCTACGCGCTGGGCGTGGTGGCGTACGAGTGCCTGGCCGGGCAGCGTCCCTTCGACGGCGACTCGCCGGTGACGATCGCGCTCAAGCACATCCGCGAGGAGCCGCCACCGCTGCCGCCGGACGTGCCGCCCGCCGTCCGGGCCATCGTCGAACGCGCCATGTCGAAGGACCCGGCGCGCCGCTGGCCGTCCGCCGCCGCGATGAGCCAGGCCGCCCGGCAGTCGGTGCTGGCCCCTGGTGTCGGAATGCCCAGCACCGTGGTCCCGGACGCCTCGCCCGCGTACGGCCCGGAGGGCCTGGCGGGAGCAGGGTACGGCCCGCAGGGCCTGACCGGAGGGGGATACGGCCCGCAGGGCGTCACCGCGGCCCCGCCCGCCACGGGCATGGGGACCCCGCCTCCGCCCACGGGCCCGCTCACCCAGGCAGGCCCCTACCCGGGTGGGCCGGAGGCCGTCCCGGCCACCGGCGCCACCTACCGCGTCACCCGAGAGTCCTGGAACGACGCCCCGGCCGTGCCGCCGGCGACCGTCGTCTCTCCGCAGCAGGGCTCCCGTACGGCGCGGCGCGCGGCCCAGCGGTCCAGGAGAGGCCGGGGGATGCCGGTCGCGGCCGGAGTGGCGGGGTTCGCCGTCGTCGGCGGCCTGGCCGTCCTCGGCATCAACATGGCCTCGGCCGGGTCCACGACCCCCGAGCCGCCCGCTTCGTCCCTGAACATCATCAATCCGTCGCCCAGTCCGTCGCCTGAGCGGCCCACCAAACGGCCCTCCACGAGGCCCTCCCAGGAGGTGCCGGTGTCGCGGCCGAGCCCGACCAGGAAGAAGCCGAGCCCCACGCCGAGTCCGACCCCCAGCCCGTCGCCGAGCCGCACCGCCTCGCCGACGCCCTCGCCGAGCTCGACCGAGGGCATGATCAAGGTGCCCCAGCTCAAGAACCTGCCCGAGAGCTCCGCGCTGGCGCGGCTCAACATGCTGGGGCTCACTCCGAAACCGCTGTACGAGGGCGAGGGAGACTGCAAGGGGTCGGTCGTCAGCCAGAAGCCGGCGGCGAACACGCTCGTGAAGGAGGGCACGACGGTCACGTTCACCGTGAAGAAGGAGTGCCAGACTCCCTCGCCGAGCCCGTCGCCCAGCCCGGCCGCGAGCCGCTCTCCCGCGGCGTCCTGACGCCTGCCGGCCAGGAGCCCCGCGCGACGGACGTACGCGGGGCTCCGCCGGCGGTCACACTCCGGTCGTGTTGCGCGGGTAGGCGATCGCCGGGTCGGTGGCGATGTTCACCAGGTAGGGCACGCCGGAGTCGAAGGCGCGGCGCAGCGCCGGGCCGATCTCCGCCGGCGACGTGACGAGCTCCCCGCCGCCGCCGAGCGCCGTGACGACCTGGTCGTAGCGGCACTGCGGCTGGAGTTCGGCCGCCACGTCGTAGCCGTACAGCATCTGCATGGGGTGCTTCTCCAGGCCCCACATGCCGTTGTTGCCGCAGATCATGACGACCGGCAGGCGGTGGCGGACCAGCGTGTCGACGTCCATCAGCGAAAAGCCCGCCGCGCCGTCGCCGAGCAGCAGCACGACCTGCGACGACGGCCTCGCCAGACGTGCGGCGATGGAGTAGCCGAGCCCGGTGCCGAGGCAGCCGTACGGGCCGGGGTCGAGCCAGTTGCCCGGCCGGCGCGGCTCGACGTACTTGCCGGCGTAGGAGACGAAGTCGCCGCCGTCGCCGATGACGACCGCGTCGTCGGCGAGCACCCTGTTCAGCTCGCCGTAGATGCGCATCGGGTGGATCGGGTCGGCGTCCGACTCCAGCAGGGCCGCGTCCCCGGCGGTCGCCGCCGCCGCGGCCTCGCTCAGCCTGCTCACCCACGGCTCGAACGCCTTGGGGTTCACCCCGGCGGTCCCGCAGGCCGCGGACAGTCCCCAGAAGACGACCGACAGGTCGCCGGCGGCCGAGCCGGACAGGCCGGTGTGCGTGGCGAGCTGGGAGGGCGCGTCGGCGATGTGGACGACCCTGGCGAGCGGTGCGCCCTCCTTGCCGCCGAACCAGCCGTACGCGAGCCGGAAGTCGAGCGGCGTGCCGACCACGATGACGAGGTCGGCCTGGCCGAAGGCGACGCCCCGGGCGCGGGTGACCAGCAGTTCGTGCCCGGCCGGCAGGATCCCCCGGCCCTGGCCGTTGGGGACGACGGGCAGTCGCCACTCCTCGGCGAAGTCCCGCGCGGCCTCCTCGGCGCGCTCCATCCAGACGTCCGAGCCGAGCACCAGCACCGGGCGCTCGGCCTCGGCGAGCAGTCCCGCGATGCCGGCGAGCGCCTCGGGGTCGGGCTCAAGCGGCGACGGGGTCAGCGTCTCCGAGACGTACTCGGGCGACGGGGAGAACAGGTCGTCCATGTGGACGTCCAGGAACACCGGGCCGCGATGCGGGGCCAGGGCGGTCCGGAAGGCCATCTCGACGTCCTGCCCGATGGAGTCCGCGCCCGATCCCGTGAAGGCGAGCTTGGTGATGGGCTCGAACAGCGGCGGATGGTCCATCTCCTGCAGGGCCCCGGAGCCCCAGCGTGAGCGCGGGGCGCGTCCGCCGAGTACGACGACCGGGGAGCCGTTGAAATGGGCGGTGGCGACCCCCGAGACGCCGTTGGTGACGCCGGGGCCGGCCGTGAGCACGGCGAGGCCGGGCTTGCGGGTCAGCCGGGCCGTCGCCTCGGCCGCGAACACCGCGCTCTGCTCGTGGCGCACGTCCAGGATGCGCATGTTCTGATGGACGGCCCCGTCGTACAAGGGGAAGACGTGCCCACCGGACAGCGTGAACATCGTGTCCACGCCGTAGGCCTGGGAGACGGCGACGGCGATGTCGCCTGCGTGTTTGGGGGACTCCATAGGGTGAAACCTACCAGTCGGTCACTTACCGGAACAGATGGGCGGCCGATGCCCTCCAGCCACAGGAGAACGTCGGTCACCCCCGCTGATGCCCGGTGTCGTCGCGGCTACTCCGCCCCCGCAGGCTGGGATTCCAGCCGATCGCCCTTCCCGAGCCCTCAGAGGGTCTGGGAGAGCGCCTTGACGGGCATCTTGAGGTCGGCGAGCAGCTCCAGGTCGCGCTCGGGGGCGCGGCCCAGCGTGGTCAGGTAGTTGCCGACGATGATCGCGTTGATACCGCCGAGCATGCCGTCCCTCGTGCCGAGGTCGCCCAGGGTCAGCTCGCGGCCCCCGGCGTACCGCAGGATCGTGCGCGGCAGGGCGAGGCGGAACGTGCCGATCGTCTTCAGCGCCTCGGTGCCCGAGACGAGGGGCTGGTCCGCGAACGGCGTGCCCGGGCGGGGGTTGAGGAAGTTGAGCGGCACCTCGTCCGGCTCCAGCTCGCCGAGCTGGGCGGCGAACTCGGCCCGCTGCTCCAGCGTCTCTCCCATGCCGACGATGCCGCCGCAGCACAGCTCCATGCCCGCCTCCCGGACCATGAGGCAGGTGTCCCAGCGCTCCTCCCAGGTGTGGGTGGTGACCACGCGGGGGAAGTGCGACCGGGCGGTCTCCAGGTTGTGGTTGTAGCGGTGGACCCCCATCTCGGCCAGTTCGTCCACCTGCGCCTGGGTGAGCATGCCGAGCGAGCAGGCCACGTTGATGTCGACCGCGTCGCGGATCGCCTTGACACCCTCGCGGACCTGGTCCATCAGCCGCCGATCGGGTCCGCGTACGGCCGCGACGATGCAGAACTCCGTCGCCCCGGTCGCGGCCGTCTCGACGGCCGCCCGGACGAGCGAGGGGATGTCGAGCCAGGCTGCGCGCACCGGGGAGGAGAACTGGCCGGACTGCGAGCAGAAGTGGCAGTCCTCCGGGCAGCCGCCGGTCTTGAGCGAGACGATGCCCTCCACCTCGACCTCGGGACCGCACCACTTCATCCGCACCTCGTGCGCCAGGGCGAGCAGGTCGGGCAGGCGCTCGTCCGGCAGCGTCAGGCACTCCAGCGCGTGAGCCGCGTCGAGGCCCCTGCCCTCGTCCAGAACCCGCACGCGGGCGATCTCCAGGATGTCGGTCTTCACGCGGCACTCCCGTCGGTCCTCGGCGGCACTCCTGTCACAGGGGCAGCTTAAGGGTCGAGCGGAATCCGGCCGGGTCGAACATGCCGCCGAGCGCGGGAGTCAGTCCGGCGCGGGCGGCGCGGGCGAACGCCTCCCGGCCGAGCGCGCCCGCGCCCTCCGGCAGCGCGCCCGACAGCGGCCGGGCGGGCGAGCATCTCCAGGTCGGCGACGTTCGACCGCTCGGCGAGCCCCGGATCGGCCGGCCAGGACCCGATCACCACGCCCGCCAGGTCGAGGCCCCGGCCCGCCATGGCCTCGAGCGTCAGCGCCGTGTGGTTGAGCGTGCCCAGCGCCGCGCGCGCCACCACGAGGACGGGGGCGTGCAGCCGCCGCGCCAGGTCCGCGAGCGTGCCGCCCTCCTCGTCGTAGCGGACCAGCAGGCCCCCGGCGCCCTCGACGAGCACCAGCCGGTGCGACTCGGCCAGCTCCTCGATCCGGGCCGCCGCCGACGCGAGCGACAGCGGCGGCAGGCCGAGATCCGGGCCGCCGCGGCGGGGGAGAGCGGGTCGGGATAGCGCGCCCATCTCGAAGGTCGTCGTCACCCCCGACAGGCGGATCACCTCGTCGAGGTCCCCGGGCTCCCCGGCCGCCACTCCGGTCTGCGCCGGCTTCACCACCGCGACCGTCGCGCCCCGCTCCCTGGCCAGCACGGCGAGCGCGGCCGTCACCACCGTCTTGCCGACCCCGGTGTCCGTCCCGGTCACAACGAGAATGCTCACTGTGTTTCCCGCTTCGCTCTGTGTTTTCCGCTTCGCTGCGGGCGCTTATATCCGCCATGTCGTGCCGGAGGCGCGCCCCTCGGCTCGCTCGGTATTTCAGGGGCGGCGGAGGCGGGTGACGAACTTGTAGCGGTCGCCGCGGTAGAGCGACTGGGCGTACTCGACGGGGTTGCCGTCGGCGTCGAAGGCGTGCCGGGTCAGCAGCAGCATGGGCAGGCCGACGTCCACTCCCAGCACCTGCGCGTCGTACGGCGTGGCGAGCACGGTCTCGATGACCTCCTCGGCGTCGGTCAGCCGCACGTTGTAGGCGTTGTGCAGGGTCTCGTACAGCGAGGAGTGCACCTCCAGCTCGCGCCGCAGGCGGGGGAACCGGCGGGCGGACAGGTGCGTGGTGTCAATGGACATCGGCTCGCCGTTGGCCAGGCGCAGGCGGTGGATCCGCAGGACCCGGCCGCCGGGGTTGATGGCCAGCCGCCGTCCGAGCGCCTCGTCGGCGGTGATGTAGCTGATGTCGAGGATCTTGGTGTCCGGCTCCAGACCGACCGTGCGCAGGTCACCCGTGTAGGAGGTGAGCTGGAGGACCTGGGCGACCTTGGGCTGGGCGACGAACGTGCCCTTGCCCTGGATGCGCAGCAGCCTCCCCTCGACCACGAGCTCCGACAGCGCCTGCCGGACCGTCGTCCGTGAGGTCTCGAAGCGCACCGCCAGGGTGCGCTCGGGCGGGAGCGCGCTGCCCGCGGGCAGGCTCTTGGTGAGCTCCAGAAGGCTGCGCTTCACGTCGTAGTACTTCGGAACCCGGGGAGAGTCCTCGCTGTGCTCCGTCACCTGTCCACCCTCAACTCGGCCACATCGCCCAACTCAGGCAACATCGTCAACTCGGCCACAGCGGTGAGCGCACCCCGGACCACCGCGAGATCATCGGACCTCAGATCGGCCCTCGCGGTCAACCGCAGACAGGACCGGCCCCGAGGCACCGATGGTGGGCGGAAGCATCCCACGCGGACCCCGAGTTCCGCACACAGGGTTCCCGCTGACAGGGCGAGCCTGGGCGAGCCGAGCACGACCGGCACCACGGCGGCCGCCGGCTCGGTCGTCTCCAGGCCGAGCTCGCGGGCCAGCGCGGCCAGCTCCCGGGCCCGCCGCCGGGCGCGTCCGGGCAGGTCAGCGGTGCTTTCCAGGATATCGAGGGCGGCCATGGCGGCACCGGCGCAGGCCGGTGCGAGGCCGGTGTCGAAGATGAACGACCGTCCGGTGTCCACGAGCGTGCCGACCACCTCGGGGGCGCCGAGGACGGTGCCGCCCTGGGAGCCCAGGGACTTCGACAACGTGACGGTTCTCACAATGTCGGCACACCCGGCGAGGCCCGCCGCGTGCACCGCGCCCCTGCCGTGGTCGCCCACCACGCCGAGCGCGTGGGCCTCGTCCACCACCAGCAGCGCGCCGTGCCGTACGGCCGCCTCGTGCAGGGCGCGCAGCGGCGCGAGGTCGCCGTCGACGGAGAAGACGGCGTCGGTGACGACGAGGGCGTGCTCCTCGGCACGCTCGGCCAGGGCCTTGTCCACCGCCTCCGCGTCCCCGTGCGGGGTGACCACGATCCGCGACCGCGACAGCCGGCAGGCGTCCACGATCGAGGCGTGGTTGCCGGCGTCCGAGACGACCAGGCCGCCCCGCCCGAGGGCGGCGACCGCGGCGAGGTTGGCGAGGTAGCCCGAGGAGAACACCAGGGCCCGGGCCGCCCCGGTGAACGCGGCGAGCCGGTCCTCCAACTCGGCGTGGAGCCGGGTGGAGCCGGTGACCAGACGTGAGCCCGTCGAGCCCGCGCCCCACTCCCGGGTGGCCCGTACGGCCGCCTCGACGAGCCGCGCGTCCCGGGAGAGCCCCAGATAGTCGTTGGAGGCCAGGTCGAGCAGGCCGTCGTGGTCGGGCGTACGCGGGCGCAGGGTGCGGCGCAGCCCCGCCGCCTCCCGCTCGGCGGCGGCCGCGCGCAGTCTGTCCAACGGCCCTGTCATGAGGTGCATCTTGCCAGGTGGCGATGGTCGATTCGCTTTCGACCCGGACGGCGGCGCATCATGCACTCGTGCCGACTCTCAGCGACCTGGTGTCGCGCCACACCGCACTCGATTCCGCCGGCGTCGACTGGATCCACTCGCTGGTCTCGGACTGGCAACTGCTCGCCGACCTGTCGTTCGCCGACCTCATCCTGTGGGTTCCCGACCAGGGCGGCACGAGGTGGGTGGCGGTGGCCCAGATGCGGCCCACGACCGGTCCCACCGTCTACCACGACGACGTCGTGGGCATGTCCATCGCCATCGGGGAGCGGCCGCTGATCGACGTGGCCTGGACCGAGCACCGGATCTGCCGGGAGGGCGACCCCGACTGGTCCAGCGGTGTGCCGGTGCGCGAGGAGACGATCCCGGTGCGGCGCGGCAAGGACGGCCCGATCATCGGGGTCATCCAGCGCTCGACCAACCTGTCGTCGGCGCGCACCCCGTCCCGTCTGGAGCTGACCTACCTGCAGAGCGCGTCCGATCTGGCGCAGATGGTGGCCGAGGGCAGGTTCCCCTTCGCGGAGGAGGAGCCGATCCTGGTCAGGTCGCCCCGGGTGGGCGACGGCCTGCTCCGACTGGACAAGGCAGGCCGGGTCACCTACGCCTCGCCCAACGCGCTGTCGGCCTACCGCAGGCTCGGTTTGCACGCCGACCTCGTGGGCGCGGACCTGGGGAAGACGACCGCCGACCTGTGCTACTCCGACGAGCCGATCAACGAGGACCTGATGCTCGTCGCCAGCGGGCGGGCCCCCCGGGAGACCGAGGTGGAGAACGGCGGCACGGTCGTGCAGCTACGGGCGATCCCGCTGATCGTCGGTGGCGGCCGCATCGGGGCGCTGGTGCTGATCCGCGACGTGACCGAGCTGCGGCGGCGCGAGCGGGAGCTGCTCACCAAGGACGCGACGATCCGCGAGATCCATCACCGGGTCAAGAACAACCTGCAGACCGTGGCCGCGCTGCTGCGGCTCCAGGCGCGCCGGCTGAACAACCCGGAGGGCCAGGAGGCGCTGAACGAGGCCGTACGGCGGGTCGGCTCGATCGCGATCGTCCACGAGATCCTCGCCCAGATGCCGGAGGAGATGGTCGAGTTCGACGACATCGCCGACCGGGTCATCGCGATGACGGCCGAGGTGGCGCTCGCGCAGGTGGCGATCAAGCGGATCGGCAGCTTCGGCGTGCTGCCCGCCGCGGTCGCGACCCCCATCGCGATGGTGCTCACCGAGTTGCTGCAGAACGCGGTCGAGCACGGGTTCGCCCACTCCTCCGGGAACGTCCAGGTCGTCGTCTCCAGGGACGCCGACCGGCTGGAGTTCACGGTGGCCGACGACGGCAAGGGCCTGCCCGAGGACTTCGACCTGGACGCCACCGGAAGCCTCGGGCTCCAGATCGTCCGTACGCTGGTCGTGGGCGAGCTGTCGGGCCGCCTGGGTGTGGCCGGGAGAGAGGGCGGGGGCACCGAGGTCAGTCTCAGCATCCCGGTGCAGTCGGCCTGATCTCCCGCGGGGCCTCCGGATCGCGCGAGGTCCCACAGGGGGTCCCGCTGTGCGAGACCCGTGTGGGGGATGCCATAGTGGACGCGATGCGTTGGTGGACAGACGGCCCTATGGGCGGGAGGCGACGCGGCCGTCCCGGCCGGGCTTCGATGCCCCGCGATTCGGTGAATGCCATGGCAGGCATTCACCGAAGGCGTTCGCGTGCGGCGGGGGAGTCAGACGGCGGCGCGGGCGCGGGCGCGAGCCGTACGGCGCTTGAGGGCGCGACGCTCATCCTCGCTGAGCCCGCCCCAGACTCCGGCGTCCTGACCCGACTCGAGGGCCCACTTGAGACAGGACTCGGCGACCGTGCATCGCCGGCATACCTGCTTGGCCTCTTCGATCTGCATGAGCGCCGGACCAGTGTTCCCGATCGGGAAGAACAGTTCGGGGTCCACGTCACGGCAGGCAGCGCGGTGGCGCCAGTCCATGCGTTCCACTCCTTCGTAAAGTGGAGCCTCCGTGGCTCCTCTGGCCGTCAACTTTGTGAACTCTTTCACTAGCTGCTGCGAACGATCACCCGGATCCAGGGTGGGGGCCGGGCTCGTCCGCGTGATCGCCGGGGCTCCTCACGGAGGCGGTGGTCTCCGTAAAGGTCCTACGTTCCGACGTCGTAGTTCAGCTTTTCAGCCGTACCAACACCACACAAGAGGTTTGGGACAAGGTTTTGCCCGTCGTGGCTGTCGGATGCGTCACACTATGACTACATGTAACAGGCTAGACGAGGACTTGTAACGCGTCCGGGATAGCGCGGAAGATCACCCACTCGTGTTCTCCCAGGTAGTCGCCGTCGAGCTGGAAGGCGACCGGGCGGGAGGCGTGGAGGGTGAACTCGGCCTCGTCATGGATCTGAACGAGGTGTTTACCGCGCGGCAATCCCCGGTGTTCGCCGATGATCTGCCGCGCGAGCGCGAGCACGGTCGGCAGGCTCATGTTCCGGAGCCCGAGCATGTCGAGCCCCGTCTCGAAACCGGCCCACGGCGTCGGGTTGATCGGACGTGTGCCGGCGTACGTCCACGGCGACGTGTTCGACACGATCGCCATGAAGATCCCATCCTCTGTCGGCCGGCCGGGACGCGTCAGCCGGATCGCCGGCCGCCGGCGTCCGTCACGAAGAAGTGGCGGACCGTCGTGTTCACGTAGAGAGCGGGCAGCGCGCGATGCCCCGCGCTCCGCAGGCCCTCCACGGCTCGGACGACCTCGGCGTCGTATCCCAGCCCAGCGCAAAATGTGAAATATCTGGACCTTTGCTGGTCAGGTGGCGCATCTGCCCCCGGGTCCGGGCCTGAAACCTCGTCATGCCAAATTGCCTGTCCCAAACCGATGGTCCGGCGGCGCCCTTCGCGTAGCGCCTCCAGCACGGCGCCGGTCGCCTCGACCGGGTTGTTGGGCAGCCCGAGGGCGCGGGCGAAGACGTTGGCGCTGCCCCCGGGGATCACGATGAGCGCGGGCCGCTCGCTCGCGCCGCCGTCGGGCCGGGCGTCCAGGAGTCCGTTGACGGTCTCGTTGATCGTGCCGTCGCCGCCGAGGACCGCCACGGCGTCGAAGCCCTTGGCGTGCGCGGTCGCCGCGAGCGCGGTCGCGTGGCCGCGGTAGGCCGTCTCCTCGACCGACAGGTCGACGGCGGCGCCGAGCGCCCGGATCAGCACGTCCCGGGTACGCCGGTGCGTCGAGGTCGCCTTGGGATTGACGAGGAGGAGTGCCCGCATGCCTGAAGGTTAACGAACGGTTTACCGCTCGTGCCGGGTGACGCCCTCCCGATGAGGCGCACATGTCTGCGGGTAGGGTTGGGCGGTGTGATCAGCAGTTCCGTCGGCCGCCCCGGCACCCTGACCGTGGCCGCCGCCGTCCTGGCCGCGGAGGGCCTGCTCGCCCTCGCCTTGGGCGGTTACGTCGGCGTCGAGACCGTGATCGGCAAACCCACTGACTTGGTCACCAGCATCGCGGTGGCCGGATTCGGCGTGCTCGGCGGCGCCCTGCTGCTCTGGGTGGGCTGGGGCGTGTGGCAGGTGCTGCGATGGAGCCGCGGCCCGGCCGTGGTGACGCAGATATTCGCGCTTCCGGTGGCGATCAGCCTCATCCAGTCGGCGCAGTACGCGTTCGGCGTCCCGCTCATCGCCGCGGCTGCGGTCGCCCTGGTCGCGCTGCTCGCGCCGGCCTCCACCCACGCCCTCATGGGCGAGGACGGCGCGCGCTGAGCAGACCGGCACGCTGAGCAGACCGGCACCAGGGCGGACACCGAGCGGACGCAGGGCAGGCACCGGCTGCTGACCGGGCGCCGCCGGGGGGGAGCGCGGCGTCGCGGTCGTCCTTGCCTGATCGTCCCGGGCGGCCCGGGCTGGACGATCAGTCTTCGGCGGTGAGGCCCTCGCGGAGCTGGGCCAGGGTCCGGGCGAGCAGCCGGGACACGTGCATCTGCGAGATCCCCAGCTCGGTCGCGATCTGCGACTGCGTCATGTTGCCGAAGAAACGCAGCAGCAGGATCCGCTTCTCACGCGGCGGCAGGCGCTCCAGCAGCGGCTTGAGCGACTCGCGGTATTCCACGCCCTCCAGCGACTCGTCCACGATGCCGAGCGAGTCGGACACGGCGGGAGCGTCGTCGTCGCCGGAGTCCGGCGCGTCGAGCGACACGGTGGAGTAGGCGTTCGCCGACTCCAGGCCCTCCAGGACCTCCTCCTCGCTCATGCCCAGGTGGACGGCGAGCTCGGCGACCGTGGGCGCCCGGCTCTCCCGCTGCGACAGCTCGCTTATCGCCTTGGTGAGCGAGAGCTTCAGCTCCTGGAGCCGGCGCGGCACGCGGACCGCCCAGCCCTTGTCGCGGAAGTGCCGCTTGATCTCGCCGACGATGGTCGGGGTGGCGTACGTGGAGAACTCCACGCCGCGTGCGAGGTCGAAACGGTCGATCGACTTGATCAGGCCGATCGTGGCGACCTGCGTGAGGTCGTCGAGCCACTCGCCCCGGTTGCGGAAGCGGCGGGCCAGGTACTCCACCAGCGGCAGGTGGAGCTCGACCAGCTCGTCGCGGATGCGCTGGCGCCTCGGGTCGTCCGGCGGGAGCTCCGACAGCTCGGCGAAGAGTGTGCGCGCGCGTACGCGGTCCGGCACCGCCGAGTCGCCGGAGGTCATCGCACTCGTCCTTTCCGTCATCACGACGGCCTCGCCGTGCTCCGGCGCTTACGCAGCACGATCGCCAGATGGTCGGCGTGGTCGGAGATGGCGTCCACGTCGTCGGCCAGCGCGGTCAGCACCATCCAGGCGAAGTCCTCCCGGTTGGGCGAGCTGACTCCGAGGGTGTTGACCTCGACGCGAACCGTCATCTCCTGGCCCGTGAGTTCGAACTCCGCGAGGAGGTCCGTCCCGGGCACGGCGTGCCGCAGCAACATGGCGCACGCCTCGTCGACGGCGATGCGCAGGTCCTCGATCTGGTCGAGGGTGAAGTCGAGCCGTGCGGCGAGCCCGGCGGTTGCCGTGCGCAGCACGGACAGGTAGGCGCTCACGGCGGGCAGCCGGACACTCACAGCATCGCGAATCCCGGTCAGATCCACCGCAGGCGTCTCGGTTTCCTCGGTCACGTTCCTCCTCGCCCCTTCAGCCGGCTGAGTGCCGCTGACTGCAACCTACCGCCACTCGCGCGGTGCTGCCCCGGCTGGACGCGCTGATTGTGGCGTTCCTTGGAGGTAACTGCACGTAAATTCCGTACAACCGAATATGGAGTTTGTATGGGCCTTGGGATGATCTGGCCCCGCGCGGCCGTGGAGACCGTGCGGGGCCCGAGATCCCGGGGCTCAGGCGGCCTTGGTCTCCCAGAAGATCTTGGCGATCTCGTCGATCTTCGCGAGGAGGTCGTCGGCCAGGGCGGGGTCGACGGTGCCCTTGGCACCGGCGGCGCCGGCGAGCTTCGTGGCGTCCCAGAAGAGCTGGTGAAGCTGGGGGTACTGCTCCAGGTGCGGGGGCTTGAAGTAGTCGGTCCACAGCACCCACAGGTGATGCTTGACCAGCTCGGCCCGCTGTTCCTTGATGAGCAGCGCCCGGGTCCTGAAGACCGGGTCGTCGTTGTCGGCGTACTTCTTAATGATCGCCTTCACCGACTCGGCCTCGATGCGGGCCTGCGCCGGGTCGTAGACCCCGCACGGCAGGTCGCAGTGGGCGGACGCCTCGTGCCGGGGTCGCAGCAGTCGTGCGAGCATCGGAATCCTTCCTTAGGAATGCTGGTGACAGCACTGTTCCAGAACCGACCTTACTCGTCTCGAAATCACTGTGCGGAGGGGGATGTGCTCACCGCCGTGTGTGTCTCCGGCGACTCGATGCTGCCCGCGTTGCGGCCGGGAGACTGGCTGCTGGTACGGCTCGGCGCCCCCGTCCGCCCGGGCGACGTGGTGGTCGCGAGGCGGCCGCACGGGCTGATCGTCAAGCGGGCCTTCAGGCTCACCGGCGACGGCTGGTGGCTGGAGAGCGACAACCAGTCGGCCCCCGGGCGCCGCGACAGCTGGGACTTCGGCGCCGTGCCGGAGGAGGACGTCGTCGGCAGGGTCGTGCTGCGTTACTGGCCCCGGCCTGCGCTGCGTTTCCCCGCGCCGGCCTCCTGACCGCACCCTTCCGGGCTGCCCGGTCAGGCGCCCCGCTTGCGCGCCCGGTAGGCGGCCACGTTCGCCCGGCTTGCGCACCGCTCGGAGCAGTAGCGGCGCGACCGGTTGGAGGAGGTGTCGAGGTAGGCGTTGCGGCACGGCGTCGCCTGGCAGGTGCCGAGCCGGTCCACGCCGAGCCGGGTCACGACGCTGGCCAGGCCCATGACCGACCCGACCGCGAGGGCGTCGGCGACCCGGCCGCCCTCGGTCAGGTGCAGGTGCCAGGGCTGGCCGTCGTGCCCCGAGATCTGCGGATGCACCGGGTGGCGGACCAGCAGCCCGTTGAGCCGCTCGACCACGTCCACGTCGTCGCCCGCGGCGGCGGACGCGAAGACCTCCGCGAGCTCGTCGCGCAGCTCGCACAGCGCGTCGATGTCACGGCGGGTGAGGCGGGCGGCCGCCTCCGTACGGCCCGTCTCCTCAAGCAGGGCGCGCAGGGAGAAGGGGTTTTTGAGTTCGTCGCCCATGTTGACCAGCTGAACGGCCAGCTCGGCGTAAGACGTCAAGTCCACTGGGGCGCCCAAGTACGTAAGAGATCACTGGCAATGCCGAGTATTACACGCCCGATGGCCTGGGGGAACACCTGATCGTGCAACGATATGTGACCCGATCAGGCAGGGGCGGTTGTCACTTCGTGTGGCACAATCAGGGAACGGGTGACCCCCGTACCCCCCTCAAGAGACGACCGTCAACGACGACGGCCCCCGGCGGCTACCGAAGCCAGGGCTCTCGTTCTCTTGACGGCGTCTACCGAAGGAACTCGTCCTTTCGACACTGGGGTCGCTGTGACCGTTACACCTGTTTCCTTGGAATCTCTCGACCTGGATCCCGCTTTCGCACTGCACCGCGGCGGCAAGCTGGAGGTCCGCTCCACCGTCCCGGTCCGCGACGCCGACGACCTGTCGCTCGCGTACACGCCGGGGGTCGCCCGCGTCTGCACCGCCATCGCCGACAACCCGGACCTGGTCAACGACTACACCTGGGTCTCCAACGTCGTGGCCGTGGTCTCCGACGGCACCGCCGTCCTGGGGCTCGGCGACATCGGGCCGGCCGCGGCCATGCCCGTGATGGAGGGCAAGGCCCTGCTGTTCAAGCAGTTCGCCGACGTCGACGCCGTGCCGATCTGCATCGACTGCACCGACGTGGACGCGATCGTCGAGACCGTGGTCAGGCTCGCGCCGTCGTTCGGCGGCATCAACCTGGAGGACATCAGCGCCCCCCGCTGCTTCGAGGTGGAGGAGCGCCTGCGCGCGCTTCTCGACATCCCCGTCTTCCACGACGACCAGCACGGCACCGCGATCGTGGTCCTCGCCGCGCTGCGCAACGCGGCCCGCCTCACCGGGCGATCCCTCGGCGACCTGCGCGCGGTGGTGGCCGGCGCCGGCGCCTCCGGGGTCGCGGTCTCGCGGATCCTGCTGAACGCCGGGATCGGCGACATCGCGGTCTCCGACTCGAAGGGCATCATCCACGCCGGCCGCGAGGACCTGAACCCGGTCAAGCGGGCGCTGGCCCGCGACACCAACAGGGCCGGCCTGTCCGGGTCGACCGAGCAGGCGCTCGTCGGCGCCAACGTGTTCGTCGGCCTGTCCGGGTCGACGGTCTCCGAGCAGGCCATCGCGGCGATGGCGGCGGACTCGATCGTGTTCGCGCTGTCCAACCCCAACCCGGAGGTGGACCCCGCGGTGGCGGGTCGGCACGCCCGGGTGGTCGCCACCGGCCGGTCCGACTACCCCAACCAGATCAACAACGTGCTGGCCTTCCCCGGGGTCTTCCGCGGCGCGCTCGACGTCCGCGCCACGACGATCACGGAGAACATGAAGGTGGCGGCCGCGGACGCGCTGGCGGCCGTGGTCGGGGACGACGTCGCCGAGAACTACGTCATCCCCTCGCCGTTCGACGCCCGGGTCGCCCCCGCGGTGATCGCCGCCGTCGCCCGGCAGGCCCGGGAGGACGGCGTCGCCCGCAAGTAGCCGCCCTCCGGCAGGCACGGACGTAGCAGGCACTGACGTAGTAGGCACGGACCCGGAAGGGCCGCGCACCGCGTGACGAGCGCGGTACGCGGCCCTTCGTCTTTCCTTGTCGGTCTCCTTGCCGGCGCCGTCAAACATTTGGGAATCCCTTTAGGTCCTCACGGTTAGTGCTATAAAGAAAGCTCTCCGTAACCAACTCGGCTATTGCCTGTCCCCGGTTGGAGAGCGATGCGACGTGACCCCAACCGCCTGCTCCAGCAGCACCTCACCGAAGCCGGACTGTCCCGCAAGGGCCTGGCCCGCCGGCTCAACGGTCTCGGCTCGGCCCGGGGGCTGCTGGGAATGCGGTACGACCACGGTTCCGTGCTGCGCTGGATCGGCGGCCGCCGCCCGCGCGAACCGGTTCCCGGCCTGCTCGCCGAGATCTTCTCGCTGCGGTTGGGGCGGCAGGTGTCCAGGGAGGACATCGGCATGCCGCGCGGAACGGTCCCTGCCGACCTGGGACAGGAGTTCCCCCATTCGTGGGAGGAGGGTGTGGCAAGCGTGACAGCACTGTGGAGGGCCGACGTCGAGCGGCGCAGGTTCCTGCTCGACTCTACCTTCGCCCTGGGAGCGGGTTCGGCGGGCATCGTCCGCTGGCTGGCGGCCCCCGACGGGGAGCGGCTCTCCGCGAACGGGCCGCGCCGGGTCGGGCCCTCCGACGTGGCCGCGATACGCGAGGTCACCCGGTCGTTCGGGGAGCTGGACAACCGGTTCGGCGGCGGCAGCATCCGCGGCCCGGTCGTGCGCTACCTGCACACCGCCGTGACGCCGCTGCTGCGCGAGGGCGCGTACGGCGAGGCCACCGGGCGCTCCCTGGCGACCGCGGCGGCCGAGCTGACCCGGCTGGCGGGATGGATGGCCTACGACCTGGAGCAGCACGGGCTGGCCCAGCGCTACCTGATCCAGGCGCTCGGCCTGGCGCGCGGCGCGGGCGACCACGCCCTGTGCGGCGAGATCCTGGCCGGCATGAGCCACCAGGCCGTCTACATCGGGCATCCCCGGCACGGTCTGGAGCTGGCCAGGGCGGCCGTCGCGGCGGCCCGGCGCTCGGGGGTCGGCACGTTGCTGGCCGAGGCCAGGGTGCTGGAGGCGCACGCCCTGGCCCTGCTCGGGGAGCGCACGGCGTGCGGCGGCGCGCTGCACGAGGCGGAGGTCGCCTTCGACCGGCGCAAGCCCCAGAACGAGCCCGGCTGGATCGGCTACTTCGACGAGGCCTACCTGGCCGCGAAGTCGGCCCACTGCCTGCGCGACCTCGGCGACGGGGCGCGGGCCGTACGGCAGGCCCGGCGCTCGCTGGTGATGGACGGGCGTTATGTGCGCGGCAAGATGTTCAACCTCTCGCTGCTCGCCACGGCGCTCATCCAGGAGGGCGAACTGGAGGAGGCGTGCCAGGCGGCGTCGTCGGCCCTCGATCTGGCCGAGAACATCCAGTCGGCGCGCACCCGGACGTACGTGGCGGACATGTGCCGCCGGTTCGCGCCGTACGCCGCGGAGCCGCGGGTGGCGGAGCTGTTGGAGCGCGGCCGGGGCGGCGCGGGGGACAGGGAAGGCGTGGGCAGGCAGAGCGCGAGCAGGGAGGCGGTCGGCGTCTGAGCGGACGCCGGGACGCCGACCGTCAGCCCGCGCGTCGGGCGGCGTTGTAGACCTGGAACAGTTCTCCGTCGAAGTAGGGCGACAGGCCGGTCCCCGGGCCGGAGAGGCCGATCGTCAGGCCGTTCAGGTATCCCAGACCGCGTACGCCGCGGTAGGCGGCCAGCCACGGCGACCCGGAGGCGGCGGTGAACGCCGAGCGGACGGCGACCAGTTCGTTCGCCCTCCTGGACAGGTCCTGGGCCAGGAAGGGCTTGCCGTACGCACGGGTGAGCCGGGTGCGCCCGTTCGCGGGGCCCTCGGCGGTCCCCATCGGGTAGCCGAAGATCGCGAGCGGGCGGTCGACCGGCAGGTTGTAGGCGAGGCCCTGTCCGCCGACCTTGTCGCCGAGACGCCCCGCGGAAAGCAGCCTGAGGCCGGTGTAGCCGGTGGCCGTGCGGTACTTCGGCCCGGCGGAGAACGCCGCGTACTGCGCCGCGTCCCGCAGCGTGACGCGCCTGGGCAGCACGCCGGTGTGGACGCTGACGAACGCGTAGTCGCGGTCCAGGTCGCCATACCTGGTGAAGTCGCTGTGGGCGAAGGCCCGGTCGCCGGCATAGACGCCCCAGGGCGTGCCGCCGCCGGCGTACCCCGGAATGAAGATCCAGTATCGGTAGGGCGTCGCGGTGGACTCTCCCGTTGCGGGCCTTGTCGCGTACACGCAGTGCCCGGCCGTCGCCACGAGATCGCGGTGGTCGGACTGCACGGACGTGCCCACGCACCAGTGGGGGCGGCCGTCCGAGCCGACGAAGAAGACCTTGCCCGTCGTCCTCGGCAGGTTGACGTTCTTCGACGAGCCGGCGGCCCGTCTGACTCCGGCCGACGCGGGCACCACGCCCCGTACGCCGCCGGGAGCGCCGCCCTCGGCCGTGACGGGAGTGGCGGCGATCCCGGCCGGCGCGGAAGCGGGTGTCGCCGCCGCGAGGGGGCGTCCGCCGTCCCTGAGCCAGTAGGCGATCACGGAGGCCACCTTCGCGCCGGAGACGAGGGGCGTCGTCACGGTGATCTCGTAGGCGTGAGCGGGCACCGCCGTCCCGCCGACGAGCAACGCGGCCGTCGCCGCCGCACCCCACAGCGGGGGGAGGAGGATGCGCTTCAACCGGATCTCCTTGCTGTGGAACGTCTCCCGCGCCCCACACGTGAATGGGCTGCCAGGAACATACAGCGATGGGGATCAAGTCGGGAAAACAACGCGGACGTCGCGTGGTTCTCCCCGGGACGCCGAAGTGCCCCGCCGCGGCGCGGCGGGGCACTTCCTGGGGGTGCTCAGGCCTGTGTGGTGAGACCCGGGGCCTCCTGGGCGAAGGTGATGACGATGTCCCGGCCGTTGGCGTAGCTGACCACCGGCCGCCGCAGCGTCTCACCCACCCTGCGGGCGACCGTCTGCCACAGATCCACCATTTCCGGGCTGTCGGCGGTGATCCTGAACCGCCCTCGCGTGAGAAGGTGTTCGGTGACGAGCTGCGAGAAGGTGATCTCGCTACGCGCCCTTTCCTCCGTGTTCAGGGGGGTGCGCCGGAGGGCGGGCTGCGTGCCGGAAGGGTGGGTCATCGCTCATCTCCTCGTGATCGCCGTCCACTCAGCATGCCACTCGCGGACCGGCGCCGAGGTGCCCGTCAGGCGATGGAGCCGGACCAGTTGTTGGCGGCGGCCTTGTAGACGCCGTAGGTCTCGCCGTCGAAGTACGGGGAGACGCTGGTGTCGATCCGCTGGTTGCCGTCGGTGTCGGAGACGCCGCTGGTCACGCCGTTGAGGTAGCCGAGCCGCTTGGCGCTGCTGTACCTCAGCAGCCACGACGAGCCCGAGGAGCCCTCACCGGTGAAGGACGACTTGACGCCCACGAGCTCCTCGCCCTTGACCGAGGGGGCCTTGGCGGCGAAGGTCTTGCCGTACGACCACTTGAGGGTCTGGCCGGTGAAGGCGTGGTTGCCGTCCGGGTGCGACCCGCTCGGGTAGCCGAACACGTAGACCGAGCTGCCGACCTTCTGGTTGTAGGCCAGGCCCTGCCCGCCGACGTTGCTCTCGAGCCGGCCGACGTCGGTGAACTTGACGACGTAGTACTTGCCGCCCGTGCTCCTGCGGATGAAGCGGTCGTAGCTGAGGTAGGTCTTCCTGTCGACCTGCTTCCAGTTCCACTCGGCGACGTTGCGCAGGTCGCCGCCGCGCCCCGCCTTGATGCCGTTGTAGACGGTCACGAAGGCGTAGTCGCGGTCGCCGTCCTCGTAGACGTCGAAGTCGTAGTGGGTGTAGGCCGTCTTGCCGACGTAGATGCCCCACGGCGCCTTGCCCTGGTAGTAGCCGGGGATGAAGACCCAGCGGTCCATGGTGGCCCGGTTCGACTTGGTGTCGTAGACGCAGTGCCCGGCCGTGGCGACCAGGTTGCCGTACTTCGACTGGACGGAGGTCGCGCTGCACCAGTGCGGCCGGTGGTCGGCCCCGCGGAAGAAGACCTTGCCGGTGGTGCGCGGCAGGTTCACGTTCTTCAGGGTGCCGCCGGACTTCCCGCCGCCGGTGGCCGGGACGGTGCCGGGCTTGCTGTCGGCGGACGGCCCGCCGGTCGAGATGTGCTTGGCGCTGACCTGGCTCTCGTACCCGTACGGGGTGGCGTTGACCAGGTTGCTGGCCTTCTGGTTGAGCCAGTAGGCGATGACGTTCTTCGCGGCGAGGCCGCTGCCGGCCAGCGTGTCGTGGGCCGTGTCACCGACGGCCTGAGCCGGGACCGCCATCGTGGTCCCGACGAGGGCGGCGACGGCCACGCCCCCGATGGGGAGGATCAGGCGCTTGACTCGCGTGTTCATGAATCTCCAGGTGCTGTCGTGGCACGCCACATGCGTCCCACCCGTCAGTAAAGGGCTAGTAAAGACAGTACCTCTCGCTTTTATCCGTGTTTTACGTGCTTTCAGGCCCGTCGCCCACGTGACTTTTCCGTGATCCTCAACAGCGCTTGTCAAGATCGAGGGCACACCGGAAGATCAGTGCAGGTCCCCTCGGACGCCTTCCGTGTCAAATCGAGCACCGGGCGCAGTCGGGGAGGGGATGGCGATGTGACGTAAATCACATTGGGGCCTCGCCGGGTGGAGAGCGGTCAGCCCGTGCGCTGCTTGCTCGCCTGGGTGTACACCCGCTGCGTCAACTGGTTGAAGTAGGGCGTGGAGACGGCGTCGAGACGCCCGCCGCCGCTGAGGTTCCAGGTCAGGCTGGTGATCCCGGTGAGGTAGCCGGTCCGCGTGGCGGCGTTGTAGCCGATCACCCACGGGCCGCCGCTCGCGCCGGCGGTGAACGGGCAGCCCGGCAGCCGCACCCCGTGTTCGAGCTGCCAGGTCGGCGCGCTGACGAACTTCTTCTCGGTGGTGCCCTCGCAGGACTTCACCGTCTGACCGGTGTACGGGCGGCTGCCGTCGGGGTTGGCCCCCGCGGGGTAGCCGAAGACGTAGGTCGGTCGTCCGAGCGGCTTGCCGGAGGCGAAGCGGAAGGCGCCGGCCTTGTCCTCCAGGCGGCCCACGTCGACGGAGCGGTACTTGAGCCTGCCGTTCTCCACGTACGGCTGCCAGGAGAAGCCGCGGTGCACGGTCACGAAGGCGTAGTCGCGGTCGAAGTCGCCCTGGCCGGCGAAGTCCTCCTGCATGTAGAGCGTGTGGCCGACGAAGATGCCGGAGGGGGCCACGCCGTCGTGGTAGCCGGGGATGAAGACCCAGTTCTCCACCGGCTTGTCCTGCGACAGCGCGTACGCGCAGTGCCCGGCGGTGGCGACGAGGTTGTGGTGGGAGGAGTGCACCGCGGAGGCGGAGCACCAGTACTCCTTGTCGCCGACCTTGAAGAACACCTTGCCCACCATCGGCGGGGAGGCCACAGGTGGAGGTGTCGCGGCGCGCGGCGCCCCCGTGCGCGTCTTCGTGTCCCCCGGGCCCACCTCCGCCGCGGAGGTCGTGCTCCTGGTCGAAGGCGACGGCTTCGTGCTCGGCACGTAGCTGCTCGCCTGCTTGAGCCGTTCCGGGCTCCAGTACTCCGCCACCCGCTGCTCGTCCGCCTGGCTGGGGGCGAGGGGGAAGGCGCTGACCCCGTTCTTGTCGACGCCGGTCACGGCGGAGGCCGTCGTCGTGGCCGGGCGGGACGCGACGGTCGCCGGAACGGCCGGTCCCTGACTCCCCAGCACGGCGACCACACTCGCGGCGGCGGCGACGCCACCGGCGGCGAGTGTCAGCTTCCTGGTCACCGTGAGCCTCTCAGGGCGGAGATATGGACTGTAAGGGGTGATTTTTCCAGATCCATACGGTTGTGGCACACCTTCTTGTCCAGCTCGTTATGAATCGAGCGGAACCGATGTGGTCTGTGGTACGTGATGTTTCCGCTGGGGTCCGGTGTGGACGCTTGCTCTGCGGGTCGCCCGTGAGAACGCTGGTCACCAGCGGAAACGGGGGGATCGCATGAAACCGCTGCTTGTCCTACTGGCCGGTGCGGCGCTGGCCGCCGGCCCCTCTGCCCAGGCGTGGGCCCAACCGGGTGCCTCCGGTGACGGCGGGACGAACGTCCCGGCACGGGCGGACACCTTGCCGGCTCCGCCGCCGCCCGAGGTCGCCCTGCGGGCGTCCCGGCCGCCCGCCTCCCAGGTGCGGGCGGTGATCCTGACCGTCGCGAACGGCGAGCAGGCGGAGCCGGCGGCGCGGTCGGTCTTCCTGAACTGCGCTCCGGTCGGCGGCTCGCACCCTTCGCCGGAGAAGGCGTGCGCGTGGCTGAACAGGACGGGCGTCGACCCGGGCGCTCTTCGGGTGAACGCGACCGAGCCCTGCACGATGATCTACGCACCTGTCACGGTCACCGCCAGCGGCATCTGGGACGGGAAGTACTTCCAGTTCCGGCGCACCTTCGGCAACGACTGTGAGAAGCGGTCGGCCGCTGGGGCGCTGTTCGACTTCTGACAGGGACAGTCGACCGCACGCGGCGTACAGGGAACGTAAAGGTGCGCCGAGTAGCTGTGACACCAGGGGGCCCGGCGGGACGTCCGCCGGGCCCCCTGCCTGACCGAATGGCCGTGCGGTCAGGTCCACGCCGCCACTTTCACTGTGTCCACCGGTTGGCGGCCACCTTGTAGACGTCGTAGGTCTCGCCGTTGAAGTACGGCGAGGAGATCCGGTCGTACCGGTCGTTGCCGTCGCTGTCCCACGCCACGCTGCTGATGCCGTTCAGGTAGCCCGTGCGGGTCGCGCTCTTGTAGCCCGTCAGCCAGGGGCCGCCGCTGGCGCCTGAGGTCATGCCGCAGGGGAACCCGAGGTGCTCCTGAATGTTGTACTTCGGCACGGCCGGCATCGGAGCCGTCCGGCCGTAGCACCACTTCATGGTCCGCCCCGTGAAGGGGCGGTCGCCGTCGGGGTGCGGCCCGGCGGGATAGCCGAACGCGAACACCTTGACCTTGGTGCTGCGGTTCCAGGTGAAGCCCTGGCCGCCCACGTTGTCGCCCAGACGACCGGCTGGGGTGCGTACGTAGTGGGTGACGTCCCCGTCCTTCTTTGGTGTGAGCGTGAAGCCCGACGACACGTTCACGAACGCGTAGTCGTAGTCGTAGTCCTCCCTGACCACGAAATCGTCGTGCGTCTGGAACCACTTCGCCGGGTAGATGCCGTACGGCGCCTTTCCCTCCCAGGCCTGGTCCCCGTCCCAGTACGACGGGATGAACACCCAGTTGTCGTAGAACTGGTTGCTCACCGGGTCGTAGACGCAGTGCCCGGCCGTCGCGACGACGTTGCGGTAGTGGCCCTGTACGGAGGTGCCGGAGCAGTATTTCCAGCTCTTCGGGTCCAGGGGGTTCCTGCCCGGCAAGGTGAAGAACACGCGGCCGACGGTGCGGGGCAGGTTGACCTGCCTGCTGATCTTGCCGGAACCGCCGGCCCCGCTCGTGGCGGCGCTGGCCGGCGGGACCGTGCCCGCCTTGCCGTCCGGGGTGGCGTCGCCGGCCCTGCCGAAGCCCTTGACGGAGTTGCCGAGTTCCTCGGTGTAGTCCTTGGCCGCCCGCAACCGCTGCGGCGACCAGAAGGCGGCCGCCTCGGCGGGCGTCTGGGGCGCGGCCTTGGTGGTCACGTCGCCCGGGGCGGCCAGTGCCGCCGTTGTCGCCGCGATCGCCGCGGTTGTGCCGGTCGCGCCGGTCGCTGCCGAGGAGGTGGCGGGGGTGGCGCCGACCACGCCGGCCGCGAGGAGCGCGCCGGTGAGGGGAACGGCCAGACGCCGTGCTCGGGGGATCATGGAGCTCCTTTCCCTGGGACGGTGAGGGTGCGTCCCATTCCTCAGGAAAACGCTCCGAGATTAATGACCGGATCTTGCGAAATGCCGTGGATATAACCAGAACAATCGGCACTTTGCCCTATCTGTTATCCATAGCGGTTGGTTATGGATGTCGTAGCGCCAGGTCATGGCGCTGTGTCGATGGGGAGTCGCCTCGCGGCGTCATCGGGTTTACGGCCATTCTTGACGGGTCTTGTTTGATTTTCGGCGCTCCGTTCCCACTGATGTCCCTGAGTATCAAAGACGCCGGCGGCGAGCCGTGCGGGGTCGTCCGGAGTCGGCGCGACGGCCGGAGTAATGTTCTGGCATGTTCGCCGTCACCGCCACACAGACCGATCCGGACGACCCGATCAAGGGCCTGACGCTCGGGGAGCACCCCGAGCCCGCCGTACCGGAGGGATGGACGACCGTCACGGTCCGGGCCGCCGCGCTCAACCACCACGACCTGTGGACCCTCAAGGGCGTGGGGATCAGCCAGGACCGCCTGCCGATCGTGCTCGGCTGCGACGCGGCGGGGGTGGACGAGGACGGCAACGAGGTCATCGTCCACTCCGTCATCGGCACGCCGGTCGACGGCGACGAGACCCTCGACCCGGCGCGTTCGCTGCTGTCGGAGAAGTACGACGGGACGTTCGCGGAGAAGGTCGCCGTGCCCCGCCGCAACCTGGTGCCCAAGCCCGCGGCGATCTCCTTCGAGGAGGCCGCCTGCCTGCCCACGGCCTGGCTGACGGCCTATCGCATGCTCTTCGACAAGGCCGGGCTGGAGCCGGGCTCGACAATTCTGGTCCAGGGCGCCGGTGGCGGCGTGGCGACCGCGCTCATCGCGCTCGGCCGGGCCGGCGGCTTCCGGGTCTGGGCGACCAGCCGCTCCCAGGACAAGCGGGAACGGGCCCTCGCGCTCGGCGCCGACCGGGTCTTCGAGACGGGCGCGCGGCTGCCCGAGCGGGTGGACGCCGTCATGGAGACGGTCGGCGAGGCGACCTGGAAGCACTCGCTCAGCTCCCTGCGCCCGGGTGGCCGGATCGTCACCTGCGGGGCGACGAGCGGCATGGTCGCCCCGACGCAGCTCGCGCAGGTCTACTTCCTGCAGAAGTCGATCATCGGATCCACCATGGGGACGCGCGAGCAGCTCGCGCGGCTCGCGGTGTTCCTGGAGCAGACCGGTGTCCGGCCGGCGATCGACCGGGTGCTGCCGCTGGCCGAGGCGGAGGAGGGCTTCGCCGCCATGCACCGCGGCGAGGTCTTCGGCAAGGTGGTCTTCACGCTCTGACGGCCGCCCGCGCGGGCCGGGCGGCGCTCTCGTCGCGCCCTCCCGCTGCCGGTCACGCGTGAGCGCCGTGAGGCGGCACTGGAGCGCGGCGGAGTCCGGTTTCAGTGGCCGGTTCAGCGGCCGGTTCAGTGTCCGGTTTCGGGCGGCCCGGCTTCAGGAACGCAGCGCCCGGCGGATGCGCTCGGCGGCCTCGTCGAGGGCGGCCCGGCACTCGGCCAGGGCCCGCTCGTCGGGCACGCCCGCGGCGGAGGACCGGTGGACGTCGGCGACGAAGTCGGCCAGCATCCGGCTGAGCGCGACGTCGTGGCCGCCCTGCCGGCCGCCGCCGAACCCCCAGGACTCCTCCCAGATCCGGCGCCACTCGTGCTGCCAGCGCTCGCCCTCCTCCTGCCACTGGCGCTTGTGGCGGCGCCACTCCTCCTTCTGCCTGCGCCACTCCTCCCTGGCCTGGTCACGCTGCCGCCGCCACTCCTCCTTCTGCTCACGCCGGAGGTCGCGGTTGTCGTGGCCGATGTCCCTGGCCATCTGGGTGAGCTCCTCGCGCAGGGAGCGCACGGTCTGCCGTACGTCCTCCTTCACCTCGCGCGCGATGTCCTGGACCGAGGCGGTGATCTCCTGCTCCAGGTCGGCGAGCTCGTCCATCCGGTCGTTCAGCTCGGCCCGTCCCTTGTCGGTCAGCGTGAAGACCTTCTTGCCGTCCACGACCTCGTGGGTGACCAGGCCCTCGTCCTCCAGCCGGGCCAGCCGGGGATAGATCGTGCCGGGGGAGGGGGAGTAGACGCCGAGGAAACGGTCCTGCAGGAGCCGGATGACCTCGTAGCCGTGCCGCGGGCTCTCCTCCAGGAGCTTCAGCAGGTACAGCCGCAACCGGCCGTGCCCGAACACGGGACTCATGCCACCTCCTCGCCTTCGGCTCGGAGTGGCATTCGCCAGACGCTGTGTTCCCTGATTCGCTCTCTACGCTCGCTCATGCCACCTCTCGCCTTCGGCTCGGAGCTGGGTCGTGCCGGAGGTGCGCAATTCAGCAGCTCGCCAGACGCTGTGTTCCCTGATCCGCTCGCTACGCTCGCTCATGCTCTCTCCTCTTCTCGCCTGGCGGGGTGGCCGCTGAGCAGGGTGACGGCGCCGGACACCGTGGTCGCCGAGAGGGACGCCATGCCGCCGCCCAACCGGCCGCTGAGCGAACGGGCCCCCGTTGCCGAGGTGGCGTACAACTCGGGGAAGGTCGACTCGATCCTGCCTGAGGTCGAGCGGACGGACACGTCGGTGTCCACGTCGTGCGGTAGCCGTACGACGATCGCGCCCGACATGCTGTGCAGCGTGACGTGACCGGTGGGCGCCAGTTCGAGGTCGGCGGTGACGCGCCCGGACACCGTGTTCGCGCGCAGCCGCCGCGGCCGGCCCGCGGCCACCGTGAGGTCGCCGGAGACGCTGGAGAAGGACAGGTCGCCGGCCAGCCCCCGGCTCTCCACCGAGCCCGAGACCGTCTCGGCCTGCACCTCGCCGCTGACGCCGTCGAGGACGATCTCCCCCGACACGCTCTTCACGCCGGTGATCCCCTCCACGCCCGCCACGACGGCGGAGGCGGAGACGACCCCGGCCTGGACGGGACACGTCTTCGGCACGGTCAGCGTCAGTGTGGTCCTCCGGGATCCCGAGCGTAACCAGCCCAGGATCCCATCCCACGTCAGGTCCTTGTACGCGACCGTCAGGCGGCCGTCGTCGTCGTGGGTCACCACCAGCGGCGAGCCGTCCACCTCCGTCACTTCGAGGGTCGGCGGGCCGTCACTGGCCAGCACGGCCAGCCGACCGGCCACGACGCGCACGTTGAGCGCGGCGACCTCTTCGAACGTGAGCCGTCCGGGAGAGTCGATCGTCCATTGGGGCATCGCTCAGGCCCTTCCACGCGAAGTCCTGCGTCCGCGCGGGCGGCACCCGCGCGAACGAACTATCCACAAACAAGATATATCTCGTTTGTGCGAAGTCAAGATGTATCGCGTTTGTCCCGGAGTCCGACTCTCGCTCCGAACCGCTCTCGCCGGCCGTCCTCGCCGGCCGTCCTCGTCAGTCGTCCTCGTCGAGGCGGGCGAGCCAGGTGGCCAGCCGCTCGACGGGCACCTCGAACTCGGGGTTGAGGTCCACGAACTCGCGCAGCCGCTCCGCGAGCCAGCCCACGCTGACCTCCTCCTCGCCGCGGCGCTCGACGAGCTCCTCGATCCCCCTGTCGGTGAAGTACATACCTCGCTCCAGTGAATGACCTGATCATGGAGAAAGGTCCCCCACGAGCGTGGGGGACCTCCTCAGTGGTGCGGAATCCTCGTTCAGCCGAAGATCTCGTCCAGGATCGCGTGCAGTTCCTCGTCGTGCTTGGCGTGGGAGCCGACGGCCGGCGAGGAGTTCGGCGTACGCGAGACCCGGCGGAAGGTGCGGCCCCCGAGCAGGTCGGGCTTCTCCACCATCTTCAGGCTGAGGTAGGGCCACGGGCCCATGTTGACGGGCTCGTCCTGCGCCCAGAGCAGCTCCGCGTCCGCACCGTAGCGGGCCAGCTCGGCCTTGAGCGGGTTCTCCGGGAACGGGTAGATGCGCTCCAGGCGCACCAGCGCCACGTCGTTCCTGCCGCTCTTCTCGCGCCGCGCGAGCAGGTCGTAGTAGATCCTGCCGGAGCAGACCACGATCTTGCGGACCGCCGACGGGTCCACCGTCGCGTCGCCGATGACCGGGCGGAAGGCGCCGGAGGTGAACTCCGAGGTGGCCGAGGCCGCCGCCTTGAGCCGCAGCAGCGACTTGGGCGTGAAGATAACGAGGGGCTTGCGCCGCTCCGACAGCACCTGCCAGCGCAGCAGGTGGAAGTAGTTCGCCGGGGTGCTCGGCTGCGCCACCGTCATGTTGTCCTGCGCGCACAGCTGCAGATAGCGCTCGATCCGGCCGGAGGAGTGGTCGGGTCCCTGGCCCTCGTAGCCGTGCGGCAGCAGCAGCACGACCGAGGAGCGCTGACCCCACTTCTGCTCGCCCGACGAGATGAACTCGTCGATGATCGACTGGGCGCCGTTGGCGAAGTCGCCGAACTGCGCCTCCCAGGCGACCAGGGCGTCCGGGCGGACCACGCTGTAGCCGTACTCGAAGCCCATCGCGGCGAACTCGCTGAGCAGCGAGTCGTACACGTAGAACTTCGTGGTGCCGTGGTTGAACGTCTTCAGCGGGGTGTGCTCCTCGCCGGTGACCCGGTCGACCAGCACGGCGTGACGCTGGCCGAAGGTGCCGCGGCGGGAGTCCTGACCGACCAGGCGGACCGGGTGGTCGTCGATGAGCAGCGAGCCGAACGCGAGCAGCTCGCCGGTCGCCCAGTCGATCGCGTCCTCGGAGACCATCGCGCCGCGGCGCTGGATCACCGGAGCGAGACGCGGGTGGACGGTGAAGCCCTCGGGCAGGTTGAGCTGGGTCTCGATGACCCGCTTGACGACCTCCTCCGAGATCGCCGTCTTGGTGTCCTCGTGCGACCACGGAATCAGCTCGTCGGGCTCGGGAACCCGGACCGCGCCGGGCGCCGGCGGCCGCTTGGCGGCCTCGCGGGTCTCGGTGAAGGCCCGCTCAAGCTGCTCCTGGTAGTCGCGCAGCGCCTGCTCGGCCTCCTCGACCGTGATGTCCCCGCGGCCGATGAGGGCCTCGGTGTACAGCTTGCGGGTCGAGCGCTTGGCGTCGATGAGGTCGTACATCAGCGGCTGCGTGAACGCCGGGTTGTCGCCCTCGTTGTGACCGCGCCGCCGGTAGCAGACCATGTCGATGACGACGTCCTTGCGGAACGTCTGGCGGTACTCGTAGGCGAGCCGGCCGACCCGCACGACCGCCTCGGGGTCGTCGCCGTTCACGTGGAAGATCGGCGCCTGGATCATGCGCGCGACGTCGGTGGCGTACACGCTCGACCGCGAGGAGGCGGGGGAGGTGGTGAAGCCGACCTGGTTGTTCACCACGATGTGGACGGTGCCGCCGGTGCGGTAGCCGCGCAGCTGGGACAGGTGCAGGGTCTCGGCGACCACGCCCTGGCCGGCGAACGCCGCGTCGCCGTGGACGAGCACGGGCAGGACGGTGAAGCCTTCCTCGCCGCGCTCCAGCAGGTCCTGCTTGGCCCGGACCACGCCCTCCAGGACGGGGTCGACGGCCTCCAGGTGCGAGGGGTTCGCCACCACCGACGTGCTGATCTTGTTGCCGTCGGACGCCACGAAGTCGCCGCTCGCACCGAGGTGGTACTTCACGTCGCCGGAGCCGTGCGCGCTGCGGGGGTCGATGTTGCCCTCGAACTCGCCGAAGATCTGGGCGTACGACTTGCCCACGATGTTGGCGAGCACGTTGAGCCGGCCGCGGTGGGCCATGCCGATGACGACCTCGTCGAGGCGCTCTGCCGCCGCGGAGCTGATCACCGAGTCGAGCAGCGGGATCAGCGACTCGCCGCCCTCGAGCGAGAACCGCTTCTGGCCGACGTACTTGGTCTGCAGGAAGGTCTCGAACGCCTCGGCGGTGTTGAGCCTGCGGAGGATGTTCAGCTGCTCCTCGCGGCTGGGCTTGGAGTGCGGCCGCTCCACCCGCGCCTGGATCCAGGCCCGCTCCTCGGGGTTCTGGATGTGCATGTACTCGATGCCGATCGTGCGGCAGTACGAGTCGCGCAGCACGCCGAGGATGTCGCGCAGCTTCATCAGCGGCTTGCCGCCGAAGCCGCCCGTCGGGAACTCGCGCTCCAGGTCCCACAGCGTCAGGCCGTGCGACTGGATGTCGAGGTCCGGGTGCTTGCGCTGGCGGTACTCCAGCGGGTCGGTGTCGGCCATGAGGTGGCCGCGGACCCGGTAGGCGTGGATGAGCTCCAGCACGCGCGCGGACTTGGCCACGTCGTCGTCGTGGGTTGCCGAGATGTCCTTGACCCAGCGGACCGGCTCGTAGGGGATGCGCAGCGACTCGAAGATCTCGTCGTAGAAGTCGTCGGCGCCGAGCAGGAGCTGGTGGATGCGGCGCAGGAAGTCGCCCGACTGGGCGCCCTGGATGATCCGGTGGTCATAGGTGGAGGTGAGCGTCATCACCTTGCTGATGGCCAGGCGGGACAGCGTCTCCTCCGAGGCGCCCTGGTATTCCGCCGGGTACTCCATCGCGCCGACGCCGATGATCGTGCCCTGGCCGGGCATGAGGCGCGGCACCGAGTGGACCGTGCCGATCGTGCCGGGGTTCGTCAGGGAGATCGTGGTGCCCTGGAAGTCCTCCACACCGAGCTTGCCCGCGCGGGCCTTGCGCACGATCTCCTCGTACGCCACCCAGAACTGGCGGAAGTCCATGCTCTCGGCCTGCTTGATCGAGGGCACCAGCAGCTGGCGGGTGCCGTCGCTCTTCTGCACGTCGATCGCGAGGCCGAGCCCGACGTGCTCCGGCTTGACGAGGACCGGCTTGCCGTCCACCTCGCCGTACGAGTAGTTCATCTCAGGCATGGACTTGAGCGCCTGGACGATCGCGTAGCCGATGACGTGGGTGAAGGAGATCTTGCCGCCGCGGCCGCGGGACAGGTGGTTGTTGATGACGATGCGGTTGTCGATCAGCAACTTCGCGGGGACCGCGCGGACGCTCGTGGCCGTGGGAACGACCAGCGAGGCCTCCATGTTGGCGGCCGTGCGGGCGGCGGCGCCGCGCAGCTTCTCCTCGACCGCTCCGGCCGGGGCCGGAGCCTGCTGCTTGGCGGGCGCCTTGGCCTCCGGCTTCGCCTGCGGCGTGGGCTTCGGGGGCGCCGTCTGCGGGGCCGGGCTCACCGGAGCGGGAGCCTCGGGCGCGGCCGTCGCGGTCGCGCCGTTCGCGGCGCCTGCGGACTTGGACGGAGCGGGCTTGGCCGTCCCGTTGTAGTCAGCGAAGAAGTGCCACCAGGCCTGGTCAACAGACTCGGGATCTTCGAGATACTTCTGGTACAACTCGTCGACAAGCCACTCATTTTGTCCAAAGCTTGCCAGCGGGTTTGTCCGCGACGACTCAGACGACACGGCGGAAATCGCCCTCTTCCGCAGATCGGCGTTGATGTTTGGTGAACCTGTCCAAGGCTACTCGCCTCGCACACCGACGTGCGCCCCGGCGGGTCGCAGGTCCCGGCCCATCCTCCCAGGATCGATAAAACAGGTCACGCGCGGATAGCCCGTCTGGGTGGTGAGGTGTCCCTTACCCTCTGGTCACAACGACTGGTCAGCCGATGAGCCGCGACTCGATCCGGATATTGGGAGCTATATCGGACAGCATACCCGCGAGGTCGTCGCCCGCGGCACGCAACGCGTCCAGAGAGAGCGGTTCGAGGCGCTCCAGCAGGAAGAGCGCGTCCACCGTCTCCTCGGTGATCCTGGTCCTGACGCACTGCCGCCAGTTCCACCGCCGGCAGGTGACGCCGGCGTCGTCGCGCCACACCACCTCGCCGATCTCCGGATCGCCCAGCGCCTCCTCCGAGGGCTCGTCGCCCGCGGCCCGCACCAGCCGGGCGGTGCCCCGGTAGCGGCGCAGGTCCTCGCCGCCGATCGGCAGGCCGTGCCGTACGGACACGGTGTTGTAGGCGTCCACCACCAGGTTGATCTCGGGAAGCGGCATCCGGCGGACCAGCGCGTCGACCGACGGCCGGGTGCGCTGCGGCTTGGCGCCGAAGGCGCGGTAGGCCGCCCGCCAGGCCTCGATCCTCTCGTCGTCGAGCGGCACGGCGTGGGCCGCCGCCTCGGCGAGCCAGGCCCGCGAACGGTCGTCGGACGGCCCGTTGCGCAGGCCGTACGCGCAGATCACCAGGACGGCGAAGTCCGGACGCAGCGCCGTGACGGCGTCTCCACCCAGATGTCGTCGATCACGCCCGACAGCCTACGGCCACGCCCGCATGGCGAGCGTCGCCATCGCGTCGAGGTCGGCCCGGGTCGCGCCATCCCTGGCCTGGGTGGACATGCCCTGGATGACGGCGGCGAAGAACGTCGCGAGCGCGGCGGCGTCGGTCTCCGGCGGGAGAAGGCCGGCCTCGGCGTCCCGCTCGATCCGGCGGCGGATCGCCGCCTTGCCCGCCTCGCGGTGCCCGCGCAGCTCCTCGATCACGGCGGCGTCGCTCGTGTTCACCCCCGCCGTGATGATCATGCAGCCGGGTGGGTGCGCTGGGTCGGTGTAGACCTCCGCCGCCTCGCGGAGCAGGCGCTCGACGGCCGCCCGCGCGGTCGGCTCCCCGGCCAGGGCGCGGGAGGTGAACGCGCCGTGGGTCTCCTGGTAGCGGCGCACGGCCTCGCCGAACAGCCGGTGCTTGTCCCCGAAGGCGGCGTAGAGGCTGGGCGGGTTGATCCCCATCGCCGCGGTCAGCCCGGCGACCGAGGTCGCCTCGTAACCGTGCCGCCAGAACTCCTCCAGTGCCCGCTCCAGCGCGACGTCCCGATCGAACGCCCTGTTCCTTCCCATGCCCCGATTTTATAGCGATCGCTACACGTCGTGTTATTGTGTAGCGGCCACTACAAAAAAAGGAGACGGACATGACTGGATTGAGCGGTAAGACGGCGCTGGTGACGGGTGCGAGCAGGGGGATCGGGCGTGGGATCGCCGAACGGCTGGCGGCCGACGGGGCGCTGGTGGCGGTGAACTACGCCAGGGACGAGGTGGCGGCCAAGGACACGGTGGCGGCGATCGAGGCCCGGGGTGGCCGGGCCTTCGCCGTACGGGCCGAGCTGGGCGCGCCGGGCGACGTGGACGAACTGTTCGCCGGGCTGGACCGGGAGCTGGGGCCGCAGGCGCCGATCGACATCCTCGTCAACAACACGGGGATCACCGTGCGGGGAACGATCGAGGAGGTGACGCCGGAGCTCTACGACAAGGGGTTCGCCGTCAACACGCGGGCGGCGTTCTTCGTCACACAGCGGGCGCTGCCGCGCATCCCCGACGGCGGGCGGATCGTGACGGTCACCTCGGGAGTGACCAGGATCGCGTTCCCCGAGGCGATCGCGTACGCGATGACCAAGGGCGCGCTGGAGACCTTCACGCTCGCGCTGGCCAAGCACCTCGGACCACGGGGGATCACCGTCAACAACGTGGCGCCGGGGATCATCGACACCGACACGAACGCGGACTGGCTGCGCGGCGACGAGGCGGCCTGGGCGGCGTCGGCCGGCCGGGCGGCGCTGGGCCGGGTGGGCACGCCGGAGGATGTGGCCGGAGTGGTCGCGTACCTCGCCTCCGACGACGCCCGCTGGGTCACCGGCACCACGCTCGACGCCACCGGCGGCAGCGACCTGTGAACCGTCGCCCCGACGACATGGAACCGCCGCGCCCCTGCTGGGACGGCGGCCGGGGTCTTTCCGATCCGGTGCGGATCGGGTCAGGCGCAGGCGGCGCCGTTCAGCGTGAACAGGTCGGGCGTCGGGTTGGCCCCCGGCGCGCCCTGGCCGTTGAAGCCGAAGGTGACCGACTGGCCCGGCTTGATGATCTTGTTCCACGCCTCGTTCGCGGCGGTCACGGTGGCCGCCTGCTGGGAGAAGTCGGCGCTCCAGCTGTTGGCGACCTTCTGGCCCCCCAGGAACGACCACTTCAGCGACCAGCCGTCGATCGCCTTCGTGCCGGTGTTCTTGAGGGTGATCTGGGTGGTGAAGCCCGTCGGCCACGTGCCGTGCGTGGTGTAGGTGACCTTGCACGCGGCCGGAGCCTTGACAGTGCCGTCACCCTGGTCGGCGATGAACGCCGACACCCACGACAACGCGGAGTTCCAGTTGATGGCCTCCTCGTTCGTGGCGTACGAGTTGATGTCGTCGATGTAGCAGAACTGCGGCTTGCAGCCCTTCAGCTTCGCCTGGGCCACCGGGTCCTGGAGGCCGGAGTTCGCGCCGCCCGCGAGCGTGCCGTGCGGCGGGTTCGGCAGCGAGGTGTCCAGCTGGTGGGCGTACCAGCGGCTGTGCTCGTTCTTCGACGCCACCTCGCCGTAGCCCGTCACGTACGACTGGTTGAGGGCGTTGCGGCCCAGCAGGTAGTCGATGGCCTCGATGGCGGCGTCACGGTACTTCACCGTGCCGGTGATGTCGTAGGCCGCGCCGAGTACGACCGTGTTGTTGAGGATCGCGCTGTTGGAGCCCCAGAAGTAGTCGCCCGGATCGAACGGCAGACCGTACGGGTGGTCCTTCACGATGCCGAGGTAGCGCTCCGCGCCGTCGACGACCGACTGGCGCACCTGGTCCCGGCCGGGCAGGTCGTTCGGCACGGTCGCGAGGTCGAGGCGGCCGAGCGCGGCCACGTGACCCCAGTCGAAGGCGCCGCTCTTGCTCCACAGGTCCGCGGTGTGGTGCGGCGAGGCGAGGACGAAGTCCTTGTACTCCTTGTCACCCGTGGTGATGTAGAGCTCGGCCGCCGCCCAGTAGAACTCGTCGCTGACGTCGGCGTCGTCGTAGGTGCCGCCGCCGACGCCGTCGGAGGGGGAGGCGAGCACGTTCGGGTTCGCCTTGGCCGCCGCCCACGCCTTCTTCGCCGCCGCCAGGTTCTTGGCGGCGAACGCCGCGTCGTACGGCGCGAAGATCCGGGCCGCCTGGGCGGCCGTCGCGGCGAGGTTGAGCGTGGCGGCCGTGGAGACGGGGTGCAGTTCGCGCTTCTGCGCGTCCTGGTGCGGCAGCAGCGGCAGGCCGGTCCAGTTCTGGTCGTGGATCTTGTGGTGGACCATGCCGTCGGACCGCTGCATCTTCAGCAGGAACTCCTGCTCCCAGCGGGCCTCGTCGAGCACGTCGGGGACGGCGTCGCCGCTCTCGGGGATGTTCAGGCTGCCGATCGGCTTGGCGGTCGCGGCGTTCTTGGTGCGCTCGAACTCGCTCATGAGCTGGGCGACCGAGATGCCGCCGTTGACGACGTACTTGCCGTGGTCGCCCGCGTCGTACCAGCCGCCGGACACGTCGAGGGAGTAGTCGCAGACGCCCGGCTGGCACGGGACGTTCGTGTCGCCCTGGTTGGGGGCGACGCCCACGTGACCGGCGGGCCTGCCGTAGCCGGGACGCAGGGCGTCGTCGATCGCGATGCCGCTGCGCTGGGTGTAGTAGAACTTCAGCGCGTCGAGCTTGAGGTCGGCGTACGCGTCGGGCTTGATGTCGAACGGCCGGCTGGTCTCGCCGTCGGCGGTCAGCGTGTAACCGGTCCCGGCCTTCGCGTACGAACCGAAGTCGATCGAGTGGACGTTCTGCCCGGAGCTGGCGTCGACGCCGCGCGGGGTGGTCGTGCCCTGCGCGACGACGGTTCCGGCGGAGTTCTTGAGCTGCCACGGCAGCGCCTCGGTCGCGTCGGTGACCAGGGTGGCGTTCTTGGGGCCCTTGGGCAGGTAGGCCACCTGGTTCACGCGGACCCGGGGGCCGGTGTCGGGCGTGTAGACATCCGGCGGCGCCCCGCCCTTGAGCGAGACGTTGTCCACGCAGAACCGCCACGCCGTCGCGCTGCCGCCGAGCTGGAAGACGACCTGCGCGTTGGGCAGGTCGACCGGCGAGGTGAACGTGTAGCTGTAGGTGTTGCCCGAGACGCTCAGCTCGGGAGCGGCCGACACGTACTGCGTGTAGGGGTCGGTCGGGAGCTGGACGTACGCCCTGGCGACCTTCCCGGGGTTCGAGGTGGCGAAGAAGCTGAACGCGTAGGTCTCGTCCTTCACCAGCGGGATGTCGTTGACGCCGATGATCGCGTCCCAGGGGTTGGTCGTTCCCGCGGGGACGTCGGAGCAGAGCCGGCCGTCGGACAGCTCGAAGTTCAGGTTCGCGGTGTGCCACCACGGGTCGGTGGTGGTGTCGAACGTGCCGTTGGGGATCTGTTCCGGGCCCTCGTCCGCCGTGGCGGGAGGTGCGCCGGTCAGGCACGCCGTCGGCCAGTGCCGCCACGGCGAGGATGCCGATTCGTCTGAGCACAGTCGTCCTCGGGGGATGTAGAAGTGGGAGCGCTCCCAAGAGGTGAGGAATCGCATGTTTCCTGTGGGTTTCCGCAGGCGTCAACGAGCCGAACGGCGAGACGCGCCTGACCGGCCATTGGGGGCGTGCGGGGCTGAAACTTTCATTTCCGCAAAGAGATTTTTGCAAAGCTGTCTTTGCGATGTTAGCGTCCGGCGTATGGATCACGAGGTCTTCCACGTCCACGATCCCCGCACTCTGAAGGCGGTCGCCCACCCCCTGCGGGTGCTGCTGCTGGGGGAACTGCGCACCAACGGCCCGGCGACCGCGACCGAGCTGGCCGGGCGCCTCGGCGAGAGCTCCGGCTCCACCAGCTATCACCTGCGTCAGCTCGCCAGATATGGCTTCGTGGAGCAGGACCCCGAACGGCGCGATCGGCGTGAGCGCCGGTGGCGGGCGATCCACCGGTTCACCTCCTGGAGCGACGTGGAGATGGCCGCGACCGCCGAGGGCCGGGAGGCCGCGGCGTTCCTGCGGCGGCGCCAGCTCGAGAAGCTCACCGCCGACGTCGAGAACTTCGAGCGCGAGCGCGACCTGTGGAGCGAGGCATGGGTCGAGGCCGCCGGCATGTCCGACGTGGTGGTGCGGCTGTCGCCGGCGACGGTGGCGTCCCTCTACGAGCGGGTGTCGGCCATGCTCCTGGAGGCCGCCGAGCGGGATCGGGACGACCCGGACGCGCGTCCGGTCGCGGTCCTGCTTGCGGCCCATCCGCGCCGGGACCCGGCGGCCGGTCATGAGTGAGCCGGTCGTGGGTGAGCCGGTCGCCGGCGAGCCCGAGCGATCGCTCGCCGGGACCCCGCGGCCGGGCATGCGTGAGCACGGGCGCTACGCCGCGATCGAGTTCCTCACCTGGCTGCCGACCGGCCTGATGCTGGCGCCGATGGTGCTGCTGATGTCCGCCAGGGGGCTGGACATCGCCGAGGTCGGCCTGGTCGGCGGGGCCTACTCGGTCACGATCGTCGTGCTCGAACTGCCGACGGGCGGACTCGCCGACGTCCTCGGGAGACGCCCGGTGCTCGCCGCGTCGGCCGTCGTCAGCGTGGCCGGGCTGGTCGTGATGGCCCTGGCGCACTCGGTGTGGCCGTTCCTGGTCGCGTCCGTGCTCAAGGGCGTCGCGCGTGCGCTGTCCAGCGGGCCGGCCCAGGCGTGGTACGTCGACACCCTGCACGCCCGGTATGGCCCGGCCGCCGACCTGAAGCCCGGGCTGGCGGCCGGCAACGTCGCGGGCTCGGCCGCCCTGGCGCTCGGCACGCTCGCCGGCGGCCTGCTCCCGCTGGCCGTACGCCGGGACCCGCTGGCCGCGCCGGTCTGGGCGGGTGCGGGGGCCGCGATCGTCCTCCTGGTGGCCGTGCTCGTGCTCATGCGCGAGCCGAGCCGTACGGGGAGGGGACCCGGCCGGGCGGCGGCACGGGTGGCCGAGGTGATCCGCGACGTGCCGGTGACGATCGTCGCCGGGATCCGGCTCGGCCTGGCCGACCGTGCCCTCGGACGGTTGCTGCTGCTGGCCGCCGGGGCCGGCGTCATGCTGAACAGCATCGAGATGCTGACCCCCGGACGCCTCGCCGCCCTGACCGGAGGATCCGAGACGGGCGGCGCGACCTACGCGTTCGTGACCTTCGCCGGCTTCGCCGCCAACGCGCTCGGCAGTTCCCTCGCGCCGCCGGTCGCCCGGCTCGTTCGCGGCTCGGTCCGCGCGGCCGCCTCGGCCACGGTCGTCACGGGGGCGGCGGTCGTCGCGCTGGCCGCCTCGACGGTCCTGCGGGGCGCGGCCGGGGTCGTCGCGACCGCGGCGGCCTACGTGCTGCTGTTCACCGCGCTCGCGGTCGCCTCCCTGCTCAGGTCCGAACTGCTGCACCAGCGGGTCGCCGCCGATCGCCGGGCCACCGTGATGTCGGTGGACTCCCTGCAGCTCCAGTTCGGCGGCATGCTCTCCTCGCTCTGCCTGGTGCCGCTGGCGGGGATCGCCGGCGTCGGCCCCGCCTGGGCGCTCACCGCCGTGGTCGTCCTCGCCTCCGCCCTCCTGTACGTACGCCTCCCCGCCGGTCCCGCTCTGAGGTACCCCCGGTAGAACCAGATTCGGTAAGGCGGCACAATCGAGCGGGCAGGGCTGCGAAAGGGGCGGGGAGCCGATGAGCAAGGTGATCGTGACCGCGGCGAACGAGGCGCAGCGTGCCGCGTGGCTGGGCGGGGGACTGCCCGAGGTCGAGCGGGTGCGGCCGGGGCTGTGGTCGATTCCCGTCCCGATCCCGATCAACCCGCTGCGCTACGTCCTGGTCTACGCCCTGGAGGTGCCGGACGGGGTTGTGATCATCGACGCCGGATGGAACACGGAGGAGGCGTACGACGCGCTCGTCGCGGGGCTCGCCACGGCCGGATACGAGATCACCGACGTGAAGGCCGTGCTGGTCACGCACATCCATCCGGACCACTACGGCCTGGCCGGGCGGATCCGGGAGGTCTCCGGCGCCTGGATCGGGCTGCATCCGGCCGACGCGCGCATCGTGCACGACCGCTACGACGAGTCGGCCATCGAGTCGCTCGTGCAGCGGGAGCGCTCCCTGCTGGTCAGGTGCGGGGTGCCGGAGATGACGGCTCAGGAGCTCGCCGGGGCGTCGGTCATGCTGCGCCAGTTCGTCACGATGGCCACGCCCGACCGGCTCATCGAGGACGGCGACCGGCTCGACCTGCCCGGCTGGGACCTGCGGGCGATGTGGACCCCCGGCCACTCGCCCGGTCACCTGTGCTTCGTGGAGCCGGAGCGCAGGCTGCTGTTCTCCGGCGACCACGTGCTCGCCCGGATCACGTCGATGGTCGCCGTGCACCCGCAGTCGGCGGCCAACCCGCTCGCCGACTACCTCGACGCGCTGCGGGCGGTGGGCAAGCTCGACGTCGAGGAGGTGCTGCCCGCGCACGAGTACCGCTTCCTGGAGCTGGAGAAGCGGGTCGACTACGTGATCGGGCACCACGAGGAGCGGCTGGCGGAGGTGCGTCGAGTCGTGGCGGAGGGCGACGGCTCCACCTGCTGGGACATCGCCACCCGGCTCACCTGGTCGCGCAGCTGGGAGGAGATCCCGGCGCACATGCGGCGGGCGGCCAACAACGAGACGCTCGCCCACCTGGTGTGGCTGGAGCAGCGGGACATGGTCACCCGCGTGCCGGGCGAGCCCGACCTCTGGTACGCGCCGTCCGCCTGACGCGGCCGCGCGTGGCCACTGGCCACCGCGCGGTCCGGTCTCAACGCGACGCTCCTCACGCGGCGGGGATCACCTCCTGCCGCGGGCTCGCGGATGCGCTGATGTTCAGGTGGGTTTCGAGGTAGGCGTCGATGACGTTCAGGTCGGCGGTCACGGCGGCGACGTAGCCGTCGGGGCGTACCAGGACCCACTGCCCGGGGGTGAGTCCGTAACCGTCGCGCACGTGCCCGCCGGTGTCGACGATGTCACCGCGTTCGCCGATGGTGTGCACGTGCACGTCACGCCGGGCGGTGGGGGCGTCGCCGGCGGGCACGTCGTAGCCGATCAGCGTCCAGTGGGTGCCCTTGAACAGGGAGAACAGCCGGGTGGGCACGCCGCTGGCGCCGGTGACGGGCGCGTCGGGTGCGCGGTCGCGGCGAGCACGCCGGTGGTGCGCCGGGGGTCGACGAGGGTGAGCGGCGAGTCGGGGTAGCCGAGGTCGAGCTGGCTGACTGCCCGGTTACGACTCATGTCGCGGTTCTTGGCCGCCTCCAGCAGCCGCTTCGACAGGCCGAGCACGGCCTCCGCGATCGGGCGGCGCTCCCTCTCGTACGACGTCAGCAGCCGGTCCGGGGCGCCGTCGAGCACGGCGGCGAGCTTCCAGCCGAGGTTGTAGGCGTCCTGCACGCTGGTGTTCAGTCCCTGCCCACCGGTCGGCGGGTGGACGTGTGCCGCGTCTCCGGTCAGGAACACGCGTCCGACCTGGTAGGTCTCGGCCAGGCGGGCGTTCATCTCGAACACCGAGGCCCACGAGACCGACTGGATCAGCACGTCGTCGCGGCCGGTGCGCTCGCGTAACAGCGCCGTCAGACCCTGCGCGGACAGGTCGACGTCCACGCCGAAAGGGACCGGTCCCATGAGCTGGAACATGTCGGTGCCGTAGAGCGGGCACAGCATGATCTGGTCCGCGGCCCCCCGGCCCCAGCGGTGCCACACCTCGAACGAGACCCCCTCGACGATGACGTCGGCGACCACGGCACGCACCCCGAGGGTCTCACCGTCGAAGGCCACGCCCAGGGCCTTGCGCACGAAACTCGACCCGCCGTCGGCGCCCACGAGGTAGCGCGCGCGCACCGTGCGCGCACCCTCAGGGGTGACGATGCGGGCGCTCACCCCGTCCTCGTCCTGGTCGAAGCCGACGAGTTCGTGGTCGTAGTGCGGGGCGTGGCCGAGCTCGGCCAGCCGCTCGCGCAGCCTGCGCTCGGTGAGGAACTGCGGGACCAGCAGCGCGATGTGGTAGGGCTCGTCCGGAGTCGGGCCGGGCATGTCGATCACGTTGGTGTCGACCGGGCCGTCGTCGGTGTAGGCGCGCTGGGGCGGATACTCGCCACCGGAAGCGATGATCTTGTCGATCACTCCGAGGTCCTCGAACACCTCCTGGGTGCGCGACTGGATGCCCTTGCCGCGTGACCCGACGAACGGGTGCGCGGCCTTGTCTATCAACAGGAAGCTCACGCCCCGGCGGGCCAGCTCGATCGCGAGGGTCTCCCCGGCCGCCCCGGATCCGCAGATGATCACCTCGACATCGGTCTCGGTCATGTTCCGCTCCTCTTCCGAAATTATGTGTAAAGCGCACTCATCTTAGGAAGGGGTCCGGGTGACGGTCAATCGTGATCGCTCTACGCTGCGAGAATCAGCGGCATGAGCAGCGAAGCCGTCGGTCAAAACCTTGCCGCTCTGATGGAAGATGAGTGCTCAATGCACAGATTCGACAGAAGGTCTGCGGGATCGCGCGGTCGCCGCGAGACCGGCACCGTGGCGCTCCGAGAGGACAAGGCGCCCACGCGTTCCGGACGGCGGGCCCCGTCACCGCCAGGCGAGCCCCGTCTCTCCGTCGTCGGCGGCGCCGCGGGCGAACCTCCTAGAATTGCCCGTTGGATGAAGGCCCGATATCCAGGAGGGACGGTGGGGCGGCCTTGAGCACACGGCGACGCCAGACCACGTTGCGCCGTCTCCACGGGGCCATCATCGATCTGGTCGTGCTGATGAACCTGCCCAGCCGCGACGATGTTCTGTTGGCCGAAGCCGGCGTCTCCCTCGACCGCGCCCTGTTCCCCCTGCTCGTGGGCGTCGAGCGATTCGGGCCGATCGGTGTGGGCGAACTGGCCGAGCGAGCCGGACGCGACTACACCACCATCAGCCGCCAGGTCGCGAAACTCGCCGCCCTCGGACTCGTCGAACGACGCCCCAGCCCTGCCGACGCCCGGGTGAAAGAGGCCATCATCACCGCCGAGGGCCGCCGCGTCACCGACGCTCTCGACGCCGCCCGCCAACGCCTGGCCGGTCCCGTACTCGCGCAATGGAGCGACCATGACCTCATGGAGCTCGAACGCCTCATGCGCCGCTACGTCGACGACATGTTCGCCGCGGCGGCGAAGGCCACCGACGGCGACTGACGAGCCGCCCTACCGCGGCTGATCCAGACCCGAGCGGTACGGCGGCATGAACCGGTGACGGGGCATCTGGTCGGCCAGCACGCCGCCGTCGACCACGAGGGTGGCGCCGGTGACGTACCGGGCGGCGTCGGACGCGAGGTAGACGACGGCCCCGGTGACGTCGTCGGGCGTGCCGTACCCACCTCTGAGGGGGATCCGCTCCGCCCAGGCCGCCTCGAACGCCTGGTGCTCCAGGGGGAACGCGTCGTCGATCGGCGTGGCGATCATGCCGGGCGCGACGGCGTTGACGGTGATGCCGTGCGGGCCGAGCTCCGCCGCGAGCGACTTGGTGATCAGTTCGACCGCGCCCTTGGACGCGTTGTAGTGGGCCAGCCCGGCCTCGGCCATCAGGCCGTTCTTCGACGAGACGTTCACGATCCTGCCGGTCCTCCCCGCGGCGATCATGTGCTCGGCGATCCGCTGGGACAGGAAGAACACGGCGTCGACGTTGACCGCCATGATCTCGCGCCAGGCCTCGACCGTGATCTCGTTGAAGTGCTCGAGCCTAGCGATCCCGGCGTTGTTGACCAGGATGTCCACCGGGCGCTCGGCCCAGAGGCGGTCGGCGAGGCCGGCGAGACCGGCCGTGTCGGCGAGGTCGAACTCGACCGGGCGGCAGGCCCTGCCGTACGCCGCGACGAGCCGGACGGTCTCGTCCAGCGGCGGCCCGCCCGGCCTGTCGATCGCCACGACGTCCGCGCCGGCCTCGGCGAGACCGGCGGCGAACGCCTGGCCGAGACCGCGCGCGGCGCCGGTGACGACGGCTGTCCGTCCTGTCAGGTCGAACCTTCCCCCGTTCATGCCAGTCCCAGCAGCGGGAGGGCGTCGCGGTGGATGAGGCTCTCGATCTCGTCGCGGTCGAGCGGGGGCAGGCCGGGGATGCCCGCCACGGCCCCGACCGCCCGCAGGCCGTCGATCGAGGCGTCGACGGTGGTGAACGGGTAGTCGCTGCCGAACAGCAGCTTGTGCCACACCCCGTAGTCCTGCACGAGCCTGAGGCTGTGCCAGAGCTGGAACGGGCGGTAGTGGAGCGCGGAGACGTCGGCGTAGACGTGCCGGTGCTTGCGGATCACCGCGATGCACTCGCCCTCGGACGGGTGGCCGAGATGCGCCAGGACCATGCGCAGCTCGGGGTGGCGGATCGCGACCTCGTCCAGGTGGACGGGGAGCGCCCACTTCAGCGGGGCCTTGGACACGAACGTCGTGCCGGTGTGCACCAGCAGGGGCAGCCCGTGCCGCTCGGCGTAGGCGAACAGGTCGTCGTACTCCGGGGCGGCGGGGTCGAAACCCGCGTACATAGGCATGAGCTTGATCCCGCGCAGGCCCAGGTCCTGGTGGCCGCGCACCAGCTCGTCCCGCCAGCCGGGCTGGGTGGGATCGAGTGACAGGTAGCCGATCAGCCTGTCGGGGTGCGCGGCCACATAGCCGGCCACGTCCGCGTCGTCCACCCACAGGCCCGACCTGCGCGCCTTGCCGCCCACCACGATCGTCCGGGTGCCGTCGGGGGCGGAGGCCGCGTAGTCGGCCCACCGCACGGTGAGGTCGACGTGACCCCCGTGCGCTCGGGCCGACTCGGCGGCGAAGGGGTCCCCGACGTCGTCCGGGCAGGTGAACAGGTGTGAGTGGACGTCCACGATCATGTGCGGTTCCGCTTCTCCCAGCCTTCGGCGAACATGTTCCAGAATCGGTGGCTCGGCGGGTGCTCCTCGAAGACCTCGTCGGCCAGCTCGATTCCCAGTCCTGGCTTATCAGGTATCCCGATATATCCGGATTCGATGGGCAGGGCGCCGCGGACCGCCTCGAAGACGTACGGCTCCAGTAGGCCGTCGAAGGTCTCCAGGATGGTGAAGTTCGGCATGCCGAGCACGGCGTGCACCGACGCGGTCGTGCACAGCGGCGAGTTCGAGTTGTGCGGCGCCACGGTCATCGAGTGGAGGTCGGCCAGCGCGGCGAGCTTGCGCACCTCGGTGAACCCGCCCGCCATGGACAGGTCCGGCTGGATGATGTCCACCGCGTCGGTGGCGAACAGCCGCGCGTACTCGTACCGGTTGTGGAAGTGCTCCCCGCCCGAGATCGGGAAGGCCGCCCGCTGACGCAGCTCGGCGTACCGCTCGATGTGGGTCCACGGCAGCGGCTCCTCGAACCAGCCGATGTCGTACGGCTCCAGCTCCCGCACCAGCCGGGCGGCGGTGTGGAAGGCGAACCGGGCGTGCCCCTCGACGAACAGGTCCACGTCCGGGCCGGCGGCCTCCCGTACGGCGGCGACGATGTCGAGCGAGAGCCGCAGCTCGGCGCGGGACAGCTCGCCGAGGCCGGCGCCGAACGGGTCGAACTTCAGCGCGGTGTAGCCCTTGGCGACCGTCTCCTTGGCCCGCTGCGCGAACGCGCCGGGCTCGCGGTCGCCGGTGTACCACCCGTTGGCGTAGACTCTGACCCGGTCGCGGCAGGCGCCGCCGGTGAGCCGGTAGACGGGCACGCCCAGCGCCTTGCCCATCAGGTCGTGCAGCGCCTGGTCCACGCCCGACACCACGATGCCGCCGACGTCTCCGCCGCGCAGGAAGTCGCCCTGGTAGAGCCGGAGCCAGATCTCCTCCACGTCGAACGGGTCGGCGCCCAGCAGGTGCCGCTGCGCCATCGCCTCGGTCAGCAGGCAGGTCTCCCGCGCCCGGTAGGGATGGGTGATCTCGCCGACGCCCGACAGGCCCGCGTCGGTGTGGATCCGGACGTAGCTGAAGTCGCGCCAGGCCGTGCCCAGGGTGAGGGTCTCGACGCGGCTGATCCGCCCGGCGGGGCCCGCCGGACGGGTGGTGTTCACGGTCAGCATCAGCGGGCTCCTCCCATGGTGGAGGCGGTGCTCAGGTCGCCGGGCGCGCCGCCGTCGGCGAGCTGGGCGCGGACGGCCGCCTCGGTGGTCTCGATCAGCCGGTCCACGTCCGCGTCGGTGTGCGCGTACGACAGGTGGCTGCGCTTGAGGTTGAGCGGCAGCTCGAAGACGCCCTGGTCGACCATGCGGCGACGGTATCCGACGAACATGGCGGTGTCGTTGGCGAGGAGGTCGTCGTAGGTCTTCGGCAGCCGGTCCATGAAGTAGGTGACGAACACCGAGCCGTACCCGGTGACGACGGCGGGCACGCCGAGAGAGGCGAGCACCGGGGGAAGCTCGGCGCGCACCCGGTCGCCCAGCCGGAACACGTGCTCGTGCACCGGCTCCTCGCGGAGCTTGCGCAGGGTGGCGAGCGCCGCCGCGACCACCGCCGGGTGGCCGTTGTAGGTGCCCGCGAAGAACACGGGGGCGCCGGGGCGCGAGCTGAACAGATCCATGAGGTCGGCGCGGCCTCCGAGCGCGCCGACGGGATAGCCGTTCGCGATGGCCTTGCCCATCGTCGTCAGGTCGGGGGTCACGCCGGCGATCTCCTGCCAGCCGCCCAGGCCGTGCCGTACGCCGGTGATCACCTCGTCGAAGACCAGCACGCTGCCGTGCCGGGTGCACTCCTCCCGGAGCGTACGCAGGAACTCCGCGTCGGGAAGCAGGCAGCCGACGTTGTGCGGCACGGGTTCGACGATCACGGCCGCGATGTCGTCGCCGTGGTCGGCGAACGCGGCGCGCACTCCCTCCGGGTCGTTGAACCGCAGGACCAGCGTGGCGTCGAGGACCTCGGGCAGGATGCCGGTGGAGATCGGGTCCCTGTGCCCGACGCGGTCGGGCGCGGAGATCACGTTCATGCTCACGGCGTCGTGCCAGCCGTGGTAGCAGCCCTGGAACTTCACCACCAGCCGGCGTCCGGTGGCGGCCCGCGCGACCCGCAGGGCATGGAAGGTCGCCTCGGAACCGGTGCTGGTCAGGAGCACGCGCTCCATGCTGGGAACCAGCTCCGCGAGCGTCTCGGCCAGTTCGATCTCGCCCTCGGTGACGCCGACGCCGCACAGGTCCAGGGTGCGTCCCGCCTCCGCCACGGCCGCGGCGACGTCCGAGTCGTTGTGGCCGAGCAGGGGCGGGCCGAAGGCCGCGTGGTAGTCGGTGTACTGCCGCCCGCCCGCGTCCCAGAACGTCGCGCCCTGGGCCCGGGCGATCACCAGGTCGGCGAGTCCCGGAACGTTCCGCTGTCCGCTGTTGACCCCGCCGGGGATGACCTGGCGAGCCCGTTCGGGCAGGGAGATGGACGGGGCCGGTTGCTGATTCACATGGTCTCCTTGGCCGCCGCACCGGGACCAGCCCCGTTCCGGTGTGACGCGAGTGTTTCCGCCGCAGATCGATTGTTACGAACACTATTCGGTGGAACCGAACAGGTAGCGGCATCTTATGGAGGCGTTCATGCCAGGTCAATGCCGTACGGGGGAGATGTGGTGAAAAATGCGCTACAGTGTTCGGCTATGACGAACAGTTCGGCGAATGACGAGGTGGAGAACTCCCGCTACTGGATCCGCAGCGTCGCCAGGGCGGCCGAGGTCCTCGAGGCCCTGGCCGGTGGCCCCCCGGGGGTAGGCCTGAGCGTGACCGAGGTGGCGGCGGCGTGCGGCCTGTCGAAGAGCTCGGCCTTCGCCACCCTCTACACACTCCAGCGGTTCGGCCTGGCCGCCGACGACGGCGAGGGCATGAACCGGCGCTACCGGCTCGGGATGGCGCTCGCCCGGCTCGGGGACAGGGCGCGCGACCAGCTGTCCCTGCGGGACGTCGCCCGTCCCATTCTGGTGGAGCTGACCCGGACTACGGGCATGAATTCCCGGCTCGCGATCCCGGAGAGCGACCAGGCCGTGGTGATCGACCAGGTGAGCAACGGCGAGCGCATCCAGGTGGACCTGCGGATGGGCGTGCGGGAGCTGCCCCACTGCACCGGCCTCGGCAAGGCGCTGCTCGCCGAGATGGAGGATCGGCAGGTCGAGGCCCTGATCGAGAGGGTCGGGCTGCCCCGCCGCACGGCGCACACGATCACCGACCTCGACCGCCTGCTCGCGCACCTGCGCGACATCCGCGAGACCGGCTACGCGCTCGACGACGAGGAGGACGCGGAAGGGGTGTTCTGCGTCGGCAGCGCTCTGCGCGACCATTCCGGGACGTGCGCCGGGGCCATCAGCATCACGGGCCTGAAGCCGGCTCTGCCCACGTGGCGCTACCAGGAGCTGGGACGGCAGGTGCGGGACGCGGCCCGGCGGATTTCGTCGGAACTCGGCTACCGGCCTTGATTTACTGGCCGAAACCTGCTTAAGGTTTGCGCCACATCGGGCGAACAACTGGCCCCCGCGACGTCACAGCCCCTGACCGCGGACGGTTTCGGCCAGCAGCACCGCCGCCTGCACGCCTCACGCGTGTCCGCCCGGCCTTCATTCACCCCCTGCCGTGCCGCGTCTCGCCGCCCGGCCGAAGGTTGAGGCATCTTGTGAAATACCCCCAGAAATCCCCTGTGGCCCGCCGTGCCCTGCTGACGGCGGGTGGTGTCGGTGGGCTGGCTCTGCTGGTTCCCGGTACGGCTCACGCCGGGCCG